>SKII01000074.1 GCA_007116505.1 Nitriliruptoraceae bacterium | reverse complement strand
CGTGGCGTGGTCCGTGGCGTGGTCCGTGGCGTACCGAGGTGGATCATCCCGATGATGCGCTCGTCCGGTCCGGCGTCGAGCGCGGTCCGCACCGCGGCATGCTCGACGAACCAGCCCGTGCGCCATGCCGACCCGTAGCCGAGCGCGGTCGCGCCGAGGCACAGGTTCTGCACGGCGGCGGCCGCGGCGGCGAGCTGCTCCCAGTCGGGGACCTTCGGGTGCGCGACCGTGCGGGCGAGCGCGGCGACCACACAGGGGCCCCGCAGCGGCTTCGACGCGGCCCGCTCCACGAGCTCCGGCGAGGGGTCGACGTCGCGCTGCGCCGCGGCGTAGGCGTCCGAGACCTGCCGACGAGCCGCATCGTCGAGCACCAGGAGGCGCCATGGGCGCAACGCCCCGTGGTCGGGCGCGGCGTCGGCGGCGGCGAGCAGCGCCGCGAGCTCATGGGGGGTCGGGCCGGGCGGGTCGAGGCGCGAGACCGTGCGACGGTCGTGCAGCAGCTGGAGGCGGGGGTCGAGGGCGGTGTCGCGCGACATCGACCCTCCGGTCCGCCCCGACGGTCCGCTCAGCGTCCGAGGAGGCGCGTCAGCCGTCCGACGAGCGAGCGTCGCTCACGCAGGTCCGCGGGCGGACGTGAGCGGTCGCAGGTGCAGCGCTGGTCCTTGGGGATCCCGCGCATGACCTGATCGACGTGGGCACCGCAGCCCGACCAGCTGGCCAGGCCGCACGAGCGGCAGGTGGTCCGTGAGCACATGTGGGGGAGCCTAGCCCGATGTCGCTCCCGTTCCGTACCCTCGGTCTCCGCAGACTGACAGGCGCAGGGGGAGTACGAGATGAGCATCGGGAAGACGAGGGGTTCGCTCTACAAGCTGGCACGGGTCCTCGGGGACGTGCAGGCGGTCCGCAAGGGCCGCGTCGGGAAGCGCATCGGCCGCCGGGTCGCCGGCAAGTACGTCGGGCGCGGCATGGGGCGGCTCTTCCGCTGATCCTCAGCCCGGGGCGGCCCTCGTGACGACGCCGCTGCGGTCGAGGCTCCAGCGCACGAGTCCGCCGGCGACCAGGCCCGCGGCGAGGAGGGCTGTGGCGAGGGGCAGCACCGTGCCGTCGTAGAGACGGTCGATGCCCGCGCCGATGAGCGCACCGAGGCCGATCAGGACGGATCCGTTGATCGCGCTCGCCATCCCCGCGATGTCGCCCATCGGCTCCATCGCACGTGCGTTCAGGTTCGGGATCAGCACCGCATGGCTGCACAGCAGCACCCCGAGCACGGCGAGGTGGACGACGAGCGGGGGGCGCCCACCGGTCGCGAGAGCGACGGCGAGCAGCAGCGCCGCGCCCACCAGGTACCCGCCGAGCTGCAGCCGCAGCAGGCGCGTGAGCCCGACGCGCTCGACGATGCGCCCGTTCACGAGCGTCGCCACGCCCATGGCGAGGGCCATGCCGCCGAAGAGCACCGGGAACAGCGCCTCCCTGTCGAACACCTCGCGGTAGGCGACCTCCGAGGTCGACAGGTAGCTCGCGAAGCCTCCGAAGAGGATCGCCTGCGCGAGCACGGCCGGCCCCGACGCGGGGTGCTGCAGCACGCGGAGCGCGGCCGAGCCGAGCTCCGCCGGTTGGAGCGTGCGCCGAGCCCCTGGAGCGAGCGTCTCATCGAGGCGCAGCGTCCACAGCAGCACGGCGCCGGCCGCCGCGAGGTTGAGGAGCACCAGCTGGTCCCACGCGAGGAACCGGAGCAGCGCGACGCCGAGCGCCGGGGCGACCACCGGGACGATGATGAAGACCGCCATGATGAGCGAGACCGTCCGTGCCATGGCGGCGCCGACGAAGCGGTCGCGCACCATCGCGACGGTCAGCACGCGTCCCGTCGCGGCTCCGACGCCCCAGACGAAGCGGGCGACGAGCAGCAGCGTGAACGACGGCGCGATGATGGTGAGCGCGGCGCCGAGGGCGTAGAGCACGATGCCGAGACGGAACAGCAGCCGCCGGCCGAAGCGGTCCGCGAGCGGGCCGATGAGCAGCTGCCCGGACGCGAGCCCGACGAAGTAGGCGGTGATGAAGCGGGACACCTCCGTCGAGCCAGGGGCGAGCCCGAACTCGGCCCGGATCTCGGGGAACGCAGGGAGGAGCAGGTCGATGCCGAGCGCGGTGAGGGCCATCGACATGGCGAGGAACACGACGAGCTCGCTGCCGTCCATGGACGGGCGAAGGGAGGTGCGGGTCGGTCGCAGCGGGAGCGCTCCGGGAGTCGTGCCGGGGACCCTAGCCGTCGCCCTGAGGCCGACCCTCGAGCTCGCGCAGGGCCGCCAGCAGGGCCTCCCCGTAGCGCTCGAGCTTGACCTGCCCGATGCCGGGGATGCGCAGCAGCCCAGCGGCGTCGGTGGGGACCTCGCGCGCGAGCGCCGCGAGCCCGGTGTCGTCGAGCACCACGTAGGCCGGCACGCCCTGCTCCTGGGCCAGGAGGCGCCGGACCTCACGGAGCTGCTCGAAGCGGGACCGCTCCGTCGCGTCGAGCATGTCGGCCGGACGAGGGCCGGTCGAGCGTGCCCGGGTCGGGCCGCCGCGCGCGGCCGCCCCGTGCTGCCGTCGTCCGATGCGCAGCTCACCCTCTCCGCGCATGAGCGCCGTCCCGACGTCGGTCAGGCACAGGCCGTCGTGCTCGGTCGTCGCGAGCGCGCCGCGGGCGACGAGCTGGCGCAGCACCGCCTTCCACGTGGTCTCGTCCGTCGCGGTCCCGATCCCGAAGGTCGAGACCGTGTCGTGTCCGTTGCGCCGGATGCGCTCGTCGGCCCGCCCGAGCAGCACGGCGATGACGTATCCGGCGCCGAAGCGCTGTCCGGTCCGGTAGACGCACGACAGCGCCATGCGCGCGGCCTCGGTCGCATCGACCGTCTCCTGCGGCTCGAGGCAGTTGTCGCAGTTCCCGCAGTCGGGCCCGGGCTCGTCGTCGAAGTGGGCGAGCAGGATCTGACGACGGCACGTCGTGGCCTCGCAGAAGCCGAGCAGCGCCTCGAGCCGGCGGTGCTCGTGGCGCTTGTGCTCCTCGCTCGCGCGCGAGCTGTCGACGAAGCGGCGCTGCTGCACGACGTCGGCGAGGCCGTAGCGCATCCACGCCTCGCTCGGGAGCCCGTCGCGGCCCGCACGTCCCGTCTCCTGGTAGTACGCCTCGAGGCTGCGCGGCAGCGACAGGTGCGCGACGAAGCGCACGTCCGGCTTGTCGATCCCCATGCCGAACGCGATGGTGGCCACGGCGACCACACCGTCCTCGCGCCGGAAGCGCTGCTGGTTGGCGTCCCGCTCCGCGGTCTCCATCCCCGCGTGGTAGGGCAGCGCCTCGATGCCGCGCTGCCGCAGCCACTTCGTCACGTCCTCGACCATCCGGCGCGACAGGCAGTAGACGATGCCCGACGCGCCCGCGTGACGCTCCTCGATGAAGCGCAGCAGCTGGTCGCGCGCGGAGCCGTCGTCGACCCCGACGAGGTAGCGGATGTTCGGGCGGTCGAAGCCGGTGACGACGTGCAGCGCGTCGGACCGGAGCAGCCCGTCGGCGATCTCCGCGCGGGTCCGGCGGTCGGCAGTCGCGGTCAGCGCGACGCGCGGCACCCACGGGTAGCGCTCGCGGAGGAACGAGAGCCCGAGGTACTCGGGCCGGAAGTCGTGGCCCCACTGCGACACGCAGTGCGCCTCGTCGATGGCGAACAGGGCCGGCTCGACCTCGTCGAGGAGCGTGAGGAAGCGGTCGGTCACCAGCCGCTCCGGGGCGACGTAGAGCAGGTCGCGCTCTCCGGCGACGAGGCGCTCCTCCACCGCGCGCGCCCCGTCGATCGACAGCGTCGAGTTCAGGTACGCGGCACGGACGCCGCGCTCACGGAGGTCCTCCACCTGGTCGCGCATGAGCGCGATGAGGGGCGAGACGATGATGCCCGTGCCTGGGCGGGCGATGGACGGCACCTGGTAGCAGAGCGACTTCCCGCTGCCCGTCGGCATCACGACCACGGCGTCGCCGCCGCGCATCAGCTGTGCGACGACGTCGTCCTGGCTCGTGCGGAAGCCCGGGAAGCCGAACACCTCGCGGAGGACCTGCTCCGGCGTGACCGACGGCGTGACCGACGGTGTGGCGGACGCTGCGCCCGACGGGACCGTCATGGCCGCTGCTCGCTGCGCTGCATCCTCAGGGCCTCGCTGCGCTGCCGCGGGCCGTCGGCGAGCCGCCCGATGCCCCGCCACACGGGGGTGGCGACGTGCCGCAGCACGACGAACCCGCGGTACCAGCGTGGCGTCGTGACCTCCTCGAGCCGGCGACGTGCGGCGCGCGACACGGCCCGGGCGACGACGTCGGGCCCGACGACGAGGCGCGCGACGGGCGTCCCCGACGCCCATGTCTGGGGGAACCCCTCGGTGTGGACGAAGCCGGGGTTGAGCTGCGTCACCGTCACCCCACGGCTGCGCCATGCAGCGCCGAGCGCCTCGCTCAGGCCGACCATGCCGAACTTCGACGCGACGTAGGCGGCCGGTCCGAGCCCGAGCTTCCCCGCGACCGACGCGACGTTGATGACCTGCGAGGGGCGCGATGCCGCCAGCAGGTCCGCGAACGCGGCGCAGCACCGCAGCGTCCCCCCGAGGTTCACGTCGATGACGTCGAGCGCCGCGGCGAGATCGTCGCGTCCGCGCAGCGCGCCGCCGCCGATGCCGGCGTTGCAGACGAGCAGGTGGCACGCGCCGAGCTCGTCCTGGACGCGGGCGGCGAGGGCGTCCACCGACGCGGTGTCGCGCACGTGGACGGCGGCGGGGACGATCCGCCCTGGGGACCCGGCGCTCCGCGACCGCTCGACGAGCTCCTCGATGAGGTCGGTCCGCCGGGCGGCCGCCACGACGGTCCAGCCCTCCGCGGCGAGCCGCAGCACCGTGGCCGCCCCGATGCCGCTCGATGCGCCGGTGACGACCGCGACACCCCGACCGTGCCCCGGCAGCTCTCCGTGCCCCGGCAGCTCTCCGTGCCCCGTCCGCCTCATCGGTGCTCCTCGCTTCCCCTGGCCGAGCCGCCCGTACCCTCCGCAGGCCCGAGCGACCGTCCGTCCACCGGCCCGCACACTAGGGCCCACCCCCGACTCCAGGAGGAGCTCCCGTGCGCATCCGCAACCTCGCCGTCCTCGCCGTCCTCGTCGCCGTCGCCGGAGCGGCCTTCGCCCTGTGGTTCACCGGCCGGGAGCCCCTCGACGCGGTCGACATCGACCGTGCGCGTGAGGACGTGGCCGCAGCACCCGCCGCACCCTCCGAGCCCGGGTCAGGGGCCGAGGAGGCCGTCGGGGAGGTCGCCGGGGAGCTCGTCGACCCGTCAGGGACGTGGCGCGTGGACGTCGACGCGGTCCCGTTCGATGCGGTCGCCAGGTCCGGGACGTTCGTCGGCTACCGCATCGACGAGGTCCTGCAGGGGGTCGGGGACTTCACCGCCGTGGGCCGCTCGCCCGAGGTCGAGGGCACCGTCGTCATCGCCGACGGCAGCGTCGTCCAGGCCGAGGTCCGCGCAGGTCTCGCCGCGCTGACCAGCGACGACCCCCGTCGGGACGGGCGGGTCCGCTCGCTGTTCGCGGACCGCCCCGCCGTCTTCACGCTCACCGCGCCGGTGCCGTTCGACTGGACCCCGGAGGGTCGCGAGCGCGTCGAGGTCGACGCGCCGGGGACGCTCCGCGTCGGTGCGGCCGAGCAGGACGTGACGATGCGCCTCGTCGCCGAGGTCGTCGGCGGGCGGCTCCTGGTCACCGGCTCGACGGTCGTGACGCTCGCGGACCTCGACGTCCGCGTGCCGAGCGCCCCGATCGTCCTGAGCGTCTCCGATGAGGCGACCATCGAGCTCCAGCTCGTGCTCGCACGAGGCTGACCATGCCCGGGGAGCTCGCCTCGCTGCATGAGCTCCGGGGTGGGCTCGGAGCTGCGGGTTTCCTCGCCGCCGTCGTCGCGGCGGTCGCCCTCACCGTCCTGCTCGTGGGGCTGCTGCGCAGCCGAGGCGGCCGAGCGGGGTGGAACGCCGCACGTGTGCTCGTCGTGGTGCTCGTCGCCGGATCCCTCGCGGGCATCGCGGACCTCACGCTGTTCGGTCGTGAGGGGCTCGGTGCGCAGCAGCGGCTCGCCCTCGACCCGCTCGTCGGTGCTCGCGGCTGGGCGGGGATCGCGTGGCGTCCCGTCATCGACAACGTGACGCTGTTCGTCCCGCTCGGGGCGTCCCTCGCGCTGCTCCTGTGCCGCCGGAGCTGGTCCGTCCCGCTCGTTCTGGCGCTGCTCGTGTCGGTCGCCGTCGAGACGTTCCAGTGGGCGATGCCGACGGGTCGCATCGCGAACTCCGCCGACGTCATCGCGAACACCGTCGGGGCGGCGGTCGGCGTCAGCATCGCGCGCCTGCTCGGCGGCTGCCGCATGCCCCGTCGGATCGTCGCGGCCCGCCGCCGCTGACCGAGCCGCCGCTCAGGCCCGCTCGAGCACGACCGCGCCGTCCGCGGCGAGCAGGCCGTCGAAGGCTCGCCCCTCGCGGTCGCCGGGGCCGGTGGTGTCGACCACGACGTGCCAACCGTCCGCCCACGTGGGGCCCAGGCGCGCCGACGTGCCCGACATCCCGGCGAGCGTGACGAGGACGTCATCGCCGAGGGTGCGCTCGATCCCGAGCACACCCTCCGGGAGACCGTCCTCCGCCGCGAGGACCCGCTGCGCCCCGCGGACGAGCGCTGGCCGGGCGCGACGCAGCGCGAGCAGCCGCCGGTAGAGGTTGGCGGTCGACGCCGGGTCCTGCTGCTGAGCCTCCACCGACCGGGTCGTCGCGTCGGGGGGCATCGGGAGCCATGCCGTCGCCGGCCACCCTGCGCGGGACGTCGCCGTCCACTCGCGTGTCCAGGGGACCGGGGCGCGGCAGCCGTCCCGGCCGCCGGGGTCGACCACGCGGTCGGCCGGGACCTCCGCGTCCTCGAGGCCGAGCTCTTCGCCCTGGTAGATGCACGGGACACCGCGCAGCGTGAGCTGCACGGCCGCAGCGACCCGGGCGCGGGCCTCGCTGCCGAGGCGCGTCGCGAGCCGCGGCTGGTCATGGTTCCCGAGCGCCCAGGACGGCCATACCCCGGCCGGCGTGAACACCGCGTCGACCTCGCGGATGCGGCGAGCCCACTCGGTGGCGTCCCACGGCGCGAGGAGGAGGTGGAAGACGAACGACAGGTGCTGCGCGTCGTCCCCGACCAGCTCGAGCAGCACCTCCGGCTGCTCGAGGTACGACTCGCCCACGATGACGGCGCCGTGCTCGTCGAGCGTGCGGCGGATCGCGCGCAGGTGCTCGCGGGTGCTCGGGTGGTGGTGGAAGTCGCCCCGGCCCGGAAGGTCCCAGGAGCCGGGCGGGTCGTCGGGGTAGGTGCGGTCCTGGCCGATCAGATGGACGACGTCGGCGCGGAACCCGCGCACGCCGCGCCGCATCCAGAAGCGAAGGACGTCGAGCTGCGCCTCCCGCAGCGCCGGCGTGTCCCAGTTGACGTCCGGCTGCTCCGGCAGGAAGTGGTGCAGGTAGTACTGGCCGGTCCGCTCGTCGTAGGTCCATGCGGGCTCGGCCGCGAAGTGGCGCTTCCAGTTGTTCGGTGGCCCGCCGTCGGGCGCGGGGTCGCGCCACACGTACCAGTCCCGGTGCGGGTCCTCACGCGAGCTCCGGGCGGCCTCGAACCAGGGGTGCCGGTCGGACGTGTGGTTCGGGACGAAGTCGAGCCACACCTGCAGGCCCTGCGCCTCCGCCTCGGCGACGAGCGCGTCGACGTCGGCGAGCGTGCCGAACACCGGGTCGACGTCGCAGTGGTCCGCGACGTCGTAGCCAAAGTCCGCCATCGGTGAGCGGTAGAGCGGCGAGGACCACAGCGCGTCGACGCCCAGCCAGGCGAGGTGGGGGATCCCCGCTCTGATCCCGGCGAGGTCGCCGACCCCGTCGCCGTCCGCGTCGCGGAACGAGCGCGGGTAGACCTGGTAGAGGACACCGGGGAACGGGGGGCCGCCCATCATCCGACCTCCACGACCTCGAACCGCATGCCGGCGGCCTCGAGGCGACGCTGGGAGGGGAGCCCGAGTCCTACCGCGGGGGTGACGACCCCGACCACGTCGGGCCGCTCGTCGCTGGCGAGGGTCAGGGCAGCCTCCGCGAGCATGCGGGACGTCTCTCCGTAGCCGGGGTCGCGGCCGCGGACCCGCGCGACGATCCGGACGTCGTCCTCGGGCGTCTCCCCGTGGGCCGTCCCGACCAGCAGCACGGTGAACCTGCCCGCGGCGCGGGTGGCGGCATCCGGCCCCTCACCCGGGGAGGGCAGGAGGCGCTCGAGGGCTCGGCGGCCCGGTCGGGTCCTGGCGGCGAGGACCGCACCGCCGAGCGCCGCACCTCCGGCGACGAGCGTCGAGGTCCTCCGCAGGTGGGCGAAGTGGCCGTAGACGAACAGCCGCCCGTAGCCGGGCAGCACACGCGCCGAGCGGAGCACGATCAGGGGGTCGACGGTCGGCATCGGGACGGCCCACCCGCCGATCCGCTCGGGACGGTGCGCCCCGAGGACGAGCCGGTCCACGGGGCGGACGTCGCCGGGGTCGGTCTCGGGCCGGGGCGGCACCACGCTCGCGCCGGAGAGCGCCTCGAGTGCGGTGCGGGCCGTGCCGCCGCTCATGCGGCCACGCGCGCGGACGTAGCCGCGCAGGACCACGTCCGCGTCGTCGGGCAGGTGGGACACGGCGAAGCGCACCCCGAGGTCGTGCGGGACGGAGTCGAAGCCGCAGCACACGACCATCGTCGCCCCGCGCTCCTTCGCCACCGCATCGACCTCGCGCTCGAGCGTCCGGACGAAGCCATCCTCGCCGGTGATGTCCGCGTAGTGCGTGCCGTGCTCCGCGCACGCACGGGCGACGTCCACCCCGAGCCGCGCGTAGGGCCCGACCGTGGTGGCCACGACCCGCGTGCTCGCGGCCATCGCCCGCAGGGAGGCGGGATCGGTCACGTCCGCCGCGACGACGTCCGGCTTCGAGGGGAGCCCGTCGGCGAGCCGCCGGAGCGCCTCGGTGTCGCGGCCGGCGAGCGCCCAGCGGATGCGGGTCCCGGCGACGCGGGCGTCGAGCTCCTCGGCCACCAGCCCGCCGGTGAAGCCGGTGGCGCCGAGCAGGACGATGTCGAGCGCGCGCCCTCCGTCGGCGCCCCGGTCCGGCGTGCCCATCACCGCTCCCTCCGTGGTCGTCCCGCTCGCCGTCCCGCTCGCCGT
>SKII01000034.1 GCA_007116505.1 Nitriliruptoraceae bacterium | reverse complement strand
GGGGCGCGTCCGGGTCGTCGTGGAGCCGGACGCCGAGCGGCTCGCCGCACGGCTGTTCGCGCTGCTCCGCGAGGCGGAGGCGGACGGGCTCGACGCGCTGGTCGTCGAGCGCGTCGCGGAGGAGGGGGTCGGCAGGGCCGTGATGGACCGGCTGCGCCGTGCGGCCGAGGCGAGCGGCGGGAGCGTCAGCTGAGCACGGCCTCCGCGGTCCGACGACCGCTGACCATCGCCCCCTGGATGGAGCCGGTGTCGCGATGGTCGCCGCACACCCACACCCCCGGTGCGCGCGCGACGGGCCGGGCGAGCTCGGGCAGGTCGCCAGGGTCCTGACGCGGCTGCGCGTAGGGGATGCGCTGCACGGCGAGCGGCTGCCACGCGTCGACCTCGTCGCCGAACCAGGCGCGCGCCTGCTCGCGCACGGCCGCGACGAGCGCGCCGTCGTCCTCGTCCGGCACGCCGACCGTCGACACGGTCACGAGGCTCCTGCCGGGTGGCGCGTAGGACGGGGCGACGTCGGACATCGTCGCGAGCGTCGCGATCGGTCCCTCCCCCGGTGCTCCGAGGTGGAGGTCGCGTCGCCCGCGCGTCGGTGAGCGTGGCGCGTCGAGGTGGACGGCGGCCGTGCCCCGCCCCGGTGCCGGGACCCCACCGTCCCCCGTCACGGTGAGCGCGGCGCCGTCGAGGGTGAGACGGTCGAGCGCGGGCGCGTCGACGGCGACGACGACCGCGCCGGCCCGGACGGTCCCCGCGTCGAGCTCGACGTCGACCTCGCCGCTCGCACGTGTCGCGAGCGCACGGACGGGACGCTCGAGGTGCAGCGCACCCTGCGGGAGCCGGCCGGCGAGCTGCAGGCCGAGCTCCCCCATCCCGCGCGCGGGTACCGCGACGTCACCGCGGAAGAAGCAGCGGAAGACCAGCTCGGTCACGCGCGAGGACGTCGTGAGGTCCGCGTCGAAGAACGTGCCGGCGAGGAACGGCGGGAAGAATCCGTCGACGATCCCGTCGGAGAAGCCGACGTCCGCGAGCCGCTCCGCAGTGGTGACCTGCGGGCGCGCCGCGACCCGCCGGCCATCACGCGCGAGGATGGCGCGCCGCCAGACGAGGAGCCGCAGCGCGTCGAGGGGCGTCACGGTCGGTCCGAGGAGCGAGCGTGCCGCGGCGAGCGGTGCGCGGAACGGATCGGCGAGCCGCACGGTCCGCCCCTCACGGTGGACGACGACGCCGGGCGCGAACGGGCGCAGGTCGAGCGCATCCGCGTCGAGCCAGCGGCGCACGGCCGGGTAGGCGGTGAGCAGGACCTGGAACCCGCGGTCGAGCAGGAAGCCGCCGGCCGTGTCGGTGCGCACGCGGCCACCGACCCCGTCGGACGCCTCGACGACGAGGACGTCGCGTCCCGCCTCGGTGAGGCGGAGGGCCGCGACGAGGCCGGCGAGTCCGGCGCCGACGACGACGACGTCCGCGGTGTCGCGCATGCTCAGGCGGCGGTGCGGTCGAAGGCCGTGCGCAGCGCCGCGAGGATCGTGGTGTTCCGGAACACGAAGCCGGCCTCGAGCAGGCGCCGCGGGAGCACGCGCTGGCTGACCGTCGCGAGCGTCTCGCCCATCTCGCCGTAGAGCAGGCGGATCGCGAGCGTCGGGATCGGCAGCAGCGTCGGACGGCGCAGCACCGTGCCGAGCGCCGAGGTCATCTCACGGTTCGTCGCCGGGTTCGGGCCGGTCAGGTTGACGGGCCCCTCGAGCGGCCGGTCGATGAGGAAGCGCAGCGCGGCGACCTCGTCGATCAGCGAGATCCACGGCACGTACTGGTGTCCGGACCCGACGCGGCCGCCGACGCCCATGCGGAACGGCAGCTCGACCTTGTCGATGAGCGGCCCGTCCTTCGCGATGACGACGCCCGTGCGGGGCAGGACGACGCGGATCCCGGCCTCGCGGGCCGGGTCCGCCGCCGCCTCCCACGCGAGGCACACCTCGGCGAGGAAGTCGTCGCCGGGTGTCGAGTCCTCGGTGGGCTCCTCGTCGCCGCGGTCCCCGTAGACCCCGACGGCGGACGAGGAGACGAGCACCTCCGGCCGGCGCTCGAGGCCGGCGAGCGTGCGGGCGAGCAGGTCCGTCCCCCGGACGCGCGAGTCGCGGATGCGGTGGCGCTGCTCGTCGGTCCAGCGGGACGCTCCGATGGGCTCGCCGGCGAGGTGCACGACCGCGTCGACCCCCTCGAGCCCGGCCGCGTCGATCGTCCCGGCCTCCGGGTCCCACACGACGTCCTCAGGGCCTGCGGCGCGCGGATCACGCACGACGCGCACGACGCGGTGCCCGTCGCCGGACAGCGAGGTCACGAGAGCACGGCCGATCAGTCCGGTCGCGCCGGTCACGGCGATGCGGCTCATGCGAGGTCCTTCCGACCGGCCTGCGGTCGACGGTGGCGCGCCACGATGGCGTCGACCAGTGCTGCCGTGCCCTCCTCGGACTGCTCGAGGTAGAGGTCGGGCTCGGTCGCCTCGGGCTCACCGAGCTCGAGCGTGCCGTCGTCCGCTGCGACGAGGTCGATGCGGGCGAACAGCAGCGGCGAGCCGAGCGTCGTGAGGATCCACTCCGCGAGCCGAACCGCGTCAGCCGAGGGTACCTCCGCGACGTAGCGGCCACCGAAGCGGCCCTGGACCCGGAACTCGCCCTCGGCAGGCACCTTGCGCACCGCGTGAGTGACGCGGCCGTCGACCGCGACGAGCGACAGCTCCCCCTCGGCGATGCGCCGGCGGAACGGCTGGACGAGCACGTCGTCGACGGCGAGCAGCGCGTCCAAGTCGTCCTGGGTGCGCGCGATCGCGGCAGGACCACCGCCGGCACGCACGAGCCCCTCGGAGCCGGCGGCGACCGCAGGCTTGATGACGACCTCGTCCCAGCCGCGCGACGCGCACAGCGCAGCGAGGTCGACCCGGTCTCCGCGGCCGAGCCACGCGGTCGGCACGACGGGCACGCCCCGCTCCTCGAGCTCCATCAGGTAGCCCTTGTGCGTGTTCCAACGCAGCACGTCGGGCGGGTTCTCCACGTGGGTGAGCCCGCCGGCCCGTGCGGCCCAGTCGACGAACGCGTCCCGGGCGAGCGTGTAGTCCCAGACCGTCCGGACGACGGCGAGGTCGTAGGCGGCCCAGTCGACGTCCGGGTCGTCCCAGTGGGGGCGCTCGAAGGGGATGTCTCGGGCCGTGAGCGCCTCGTGCAGCGCCACGTCGATCGCTCCCTCCGGGTCCTCCCCGGGGACGAGCGCGGCCGAGCCGGGATCGGTTCCGTGGACGAGCGCGAGCCGCATGGGACCTCCGGACGGACGGGGCGGACGGACGGGGCGGACGGACGGGGCAGGGCTGTGCGCGGGAGCGTCGCACGGGCGGCTGCGGGGGCCGTAGCGTAGGGGCCCACCACCGAACGCCCTCGGAGCGCCTTTGCATCCCCTCGACGTCCTGCTGCCCGCGGCCGTGGCCGTCGTCGCCGCGGCGTCCTTCGGTGCGGCGCGTCGGCGCAGGGCGCTCCGGATGCCGCTGCCGGGACGGATGGGCACCCGCAGCGAGGGTGCTGCCGTGGCGCTCGCGGTCCTCGCCTCGGCGGCGGTCGCGCAGGTGCTGCTCACCGGCTGGCGCTGGCAGCTCGTCCCCGCCGCAACCGCGGCCGGACCGATCGTGCTCGTCCTGCTCGCGCGTGTGGCCGGGCGCAGACCGCGGCTCGACATGGCCGCCGCCGTGCTGGCGACGACGGGCGCCGTCCTCGCGCTCGCGCTGTCGTGGGCCCTCCCCGTGCGCGTCATGCCGATCCCCGACGGGCCGCATGCGGTCGGCACGACGACGTTCGTCGTGCGCGACGAGGCACGCGCGGAGCGCTACGGCCCGGAGCCCGGAGGTCCACGCGAGCTCGTCGTCCAGGTCTGGTACCCCGCCGCCCCGGATGCCCCCGTGGTGCGCGCACCGCTCGTGCCGCAGGCCGCAGCGTTCGTCGAGCTCGGCGCGGCGGAGCTCGGCCTGCCCCGCTTCGCGCTCGGCCACCTCCCGCTGATCCGTGGCAACGCGACCGAGGACGCCGCGGTGCTGCCCGGCCGGGCACCCGTCGTGCTGCTCGCGCACGGCTGGACCGGGTTCCGCACGGTGCAGTCCGACCTCGCGGAGCGTCTGGCCAGCGAGGGCTACGTCGTCGCCGCCGCCGACCACCGGTACGGGGCGCTCCTCACGACCTTCCCCGATGGGCGCGCCGACGTCTTCGACCCTGAGGCGCTGCCGGAGTTCGGCACGGTCCCGGCCGACGAGTACGCGCGCGCCAGCCGGGCGCTCATCTCGACGTTCGCGGACGACCTCGCGCTGGTCCTCCGCAGCCTCGAGGAGCGACCTCCGTCGGCGCTCGCCGGCAGCCTCGACCTCACGCGCGTCGCGATGGTCGGCCACTCGACGGGCGGCGGGGCGGCCTTCCAGTCCTGCGCCGCGGAGCCCCGCTGCGCCGCGGCGGCGGGCCTCGACCCGTGGGTCGAACCGGTCGACGAGGACGTGCTGCGCACCGGCATCGGCCGGCCGATGCTGTCGCTGCGCACGGCCGACTGGATCGCGCGGCCGAACGAGGCCGTGCTGCGCGAGCTGCACCGCACGCAGCGCGACCGAGGCGTCCCGGAGACGCTCGTGCGCATCGACGGCGCGCTGCACCGCGACTTCACGCTGATCGGGGCGCTCTCCCCGGTCGGTCGTCTCCTCGGCATCGCGGGCGAGACGCCCGACCGCGCGACGCGCGCCGCGACCGCCGAGTGGACCGTGCGCTTCCTCGACCACCACGTGGGCGGCATCGGCACCGACCCCGCCGACGAGCCGCCCGCAGGGGTCGCCGTCCCTGAGGTCGGCCCGTGAGCGCCGCCGCGCCGGAGGATGGCGCCGAGCACGTCCGGGCCGAGCATGTCCACGCGGTACCGGTCGGCACGCCGGACGGTGCAGCACGCGATGTCGTCGCGCGTGCGCGCACGGTGCTCGACCTGCTGCTCGACGACGTTCGGTGCGACCTCCTGGCCGTCGCCGGCGACGCCGACGTGACGATGAAGCCGGACGGCAGCCCCGTCACGCCCCACGACGGCAGGACCGACGAGCGGCTCGTCACGGCCCTGCTGGACGCCTTCCCCGATCACGGGGCGGTGAGCGAGGAGCGCGAGCACGTCGCGCCCGCGACCGACTGGACGTGGGTCCTCGACCCGATCGACGGCACGTCGAACTTCATCGCGGGCCTCCCCTACTGGTGCGTGTCGGTGGCGCTCTGCCTCGAGGGGGTGCCGGTGCTCGGTGTCATCGAGGCGCCGGCCCTGGCGTCGCGCTACGTCGCCACCGCAGGCGAGGGCGCGACCGAGCATGGACCGACCGGGACCCGCAGGCTGCACGTCCGGCGCCCCGTCGACCTCCGGAGCCGCGAGTCCGCGCACGTCCCCGGCATGTACTCGGGCGGTGCGGCGCGCGACCTCCATGCCGACGGCGTGCGCCTCAACTCGCGCGTGATGGGCGCGTCCGCCCTCGACCTCGCAATGGTCGCACGGGGTACGGCTCCGGTGAGCGTCGCGCTCGGACCGCACGTCTGGGACGTCGCCGCCGGTGTGCTGCTCGTCGTCGAGGCGGGCGGGGCGGTGCTCGGGGCCGGGCAGCGGCCGCTGCTCCCGCTCGAGCCGGGGCGCGACTACGTCGACACGGTGGTGCGGACGGCGGCTGCGAGCGACCAGGGCACGGCACGTGCCGCGCTCGACGCCGTCGCCCGCGGGCGTCACCGGCGCGCCGCGGGCTGAGCAGCGCTCAGCCTCTGGCGCTCACCCCTCGTGCGGCGAGTAGTCGCTGTCGAGCACCGCACGCAGCATCGCCGTATAGGCCTCGGCGACCGCCCTGCGGCGCCGCGGGGACATGTCCGGATCGACGGCGGCGAGCCCGATCGGCACCGCGACGACGAGCGTCGCGATCGCATCGAGGTCGAGCCGCGTCTCGGCCTGCCCGGCCTCGATGGTGGTGCGCAGCAGCTCGACCCAGCGACCGATCGTGGCCTCGTGGACCTCACGGAGCGTGGCGCGGAGGTCGTTGCTGACCAGACCCTCGCCGGCGGCGCGGACGTGGGCTGCGTGGGTGTCGTCACGCTTGGGCGAGAGGATCTCCCGGACGAGCTGCGCGACGCCGTCCCAGTCGCGGTCGGACGCGAAGCGGGCGACGTCACCCGCGTCGTCGTCCACGAACGCCCACAGGATGTCCCGCCAGGCCTCGTCGATGAGGTGCCGCCGGTCGCCGAAGTAGAAGTGGACGAGGGCGGGCGACGTGCCGAGCCGCTCGGCGATCTCCATCACCTTGACCTCGCCACCCTCCTTGAGGGTCTTGACCGCCTCGCCGCGCATGAGCGGGACCCAGTCCTCCTTCGGTGGACGCGCCATGGAGGGCTCCCTGTGTCGCGAGCGGGTCGCAGCCGACGGCGTCGCGGGTCACGCTCGGTCGTCGTCGCCGGGTGGGGCCGGCGTATCGCTCACGGACCGTCAGCCTAACCGCACACCTGACCGCATCTAGGGGACCCTCGACCTAGAAGAGTTCTCGTCCTTCCGATGGCGTTGAGGGGTTTCCCCCTACCAGCGCAGGACCCCGGCGACGCCCTCCTCGACCTCGAGCGCATGCGGCGGAACGAGCAGCACCTCGGTGCCCGCGTCGAACGCGGCGCGCACGGCGTTGGCGATACGGTCGCCGATGACCACCCCGTCGACCTCGACCTCCGCGGTCGCGCCCTCCTCCACGAGCAGACGGTGGAGCCGGCCGGCACGGGCGAGCGTGACGACGTCCTCGACGCCGACGGCCGTCCGGCTCGGATCGAGCTCGCGCAGCTCCTCGACCGCCCGCCTCGCCGCCGCCTCGCGCTCGCCCCGCACGGCCGCCACCACGCGGTCGTGGAGCACGCTCCCGCGCACGTGGTCCGCGTTCCCGTCGACCTGAGCGACGACGGCGCGACGGTTCGCCGGATCGGCGACCTGGTACCAGTGGGTACGGAGCCGGACGGTGCCGACGACGACGAGCTGCCGGTCGTGGTCCGCACCGAAGCGCTCGAGCAGCGTGCGGTCGACCTGCCGCAGGAACCCGTCGATGCGTGCGTCGCGCCAGTCCGAGTCCTTCGGCTCCTCGAGGTAGCGCTCACCGACGTCACGCACGTCCCACTCCGCAGGGAGCCCGTCGCCCAGGACCTCCTCGAGGTCACCGCCGACGAGGCGGAAGTGGCGCGCGCCGTCGGTCGCTCCCCCGCCGACGGAGAGGACGAGGACGTCGAGGTCGTCCGCAGCGAGCAGGTCCGCGATCGGCGCGGCGAGCGGGAACGTGTCCCCCAGCATGACCCGCTCCGGCGGCGCGTGCGCGAGCCGGAGCACCCTGACGAGGTCGGCCGTCACGTAGCACGCGACGCCCTCCCCGCGCGGACCCGGCGCTGCGGCGACCGCGGCATCGAGTCCCGCGAGCCGGGCGAGCAGGCGCTCCTCCACGTCGCGGGCGGCACCGAGCCCCTCGACGGCGGACACGGCCGAGCGGACGAGGTTGCGCAGGCGCGTCCCGTCCCCGGCGTCGAGGCCGTTGCGGCTCGTCGGCAGCGTGAGCGTGACCGCGACCCTGCCGGGATGCTCCCCTCCCAGCTCCTCCGCGAGCGTCCTGAGCTCCTCGGTCCGCATCCTGCGCTCCCTCCCTCCGGCGCGTCCGCGCCTCCGCGTCACCGCGTACCCGCGAGGCTAGGACCCGACGGTGACGTGAGGGCGGGGCCGGAGGTCCCCCGCTTCGCCTACCGTTGGGGCATGCGCTTCCTGCTGTGGCTCTCGCGTCTGCTCCGTCTGCCCTCGCCGGTCCTCCGACCGTGGGCGAACGACGTGTCGGTGCGCCGCGCCCGCCGCCGGGACCGCAGGGAGGGGGCGCCTGCTCCGGCGGCCACGCCGGCCCGGGCGGCCGGAGGCACCGACACCCGCGGGCGGACCACTGGCGTCGTGCTGCTCCTCGCAGGCACGGTGGCCGTCACCGGGGCGCTGCTGGTCCTGCTGCCCCCCTCGACCGCGGCGGCGCTGCTCACCGCCATCCAGATCGCGATGCTGCGCGTCACCGACGTCATGCTCGGGGTGTTCCGCACGACGTTCATCGTGCGCGGTCGGACGCTCGCCGCGTCGCTCGCCGCGTTCGGCGAGTCGGCCGCATGGATCGCCGCCGCCGGCATCGTGCTCGCCGACCTCACCGTCGTGCGCGGCCTCGCGTTCGCCACGGGCGTCGGTATCGGCACGGCGCTCGGCGTCGTCGTCGTGCGCAGCATGCGGCTCGGGCTCGTCACCGTTCGCGTGTTCGCTCCGCTCGAGCGGGGCCACGAGGTCGCCGAGCGCCTCCGTGCCGCGGGGCAGGGCGCGACCATGTTCCCCGGCGAGGGGCGTGACGGCCCGGTCGCGATGGTGCTGTCGGTCATGCGCCGCCGTGAGGCCGACGAGGTGTGCCGTCCGCTCGTCGACGACGCGGGGCTGTACGTGTCGATGGACGCCGGGCTCGGTCCTGCCTCCCGGGGCCGCGCCGGCCAGGTGTGACGAGGAGCGATGGTGACGAGGAGGACGACGTGGACCTGCTGGTGATCGGCGCGGGGATGGCCGGCCTGAGGACGGCGACGCTGCGTGCGGCGGCCGGTGACCGCGTGCTCGTGGTCGACAAGGGTCGGCGACACGGCGGCCGGATGGCGACGCGACGTGTCGACGACGCGACCTTCGACACGGGCGCGCTCGACATCGCAGCGCATGGCGCGGGCCTCCTCGCGGCGCTCGCGACGTGGGAGCGCCAGGGCACCGCCGCCCGCGTGGACAGCAGCACCGACGACGTCGCGACGTCACGCTGGCGCGGGCATCCGACGGCACGCTCGCTGCCGACCGCTCTCGCCGAGGCGAGCGGCGCGGAGGTCCGCCTGGCGACGACCGTGACCTCGCTGGCGGTCGTCGAGGGCCGCTGGCACGTCACCCTGCGCTCGGGTGACACGGACATGGTCGAGACGGCGGATGCGCTCGTGCTGACCGCGCCCGCACCGCAGATGCTCGCCCTGCTCACCGCCGGCGAGGGGCTCGCGTCCCCCTCGACCCTGGAGCGGATCGCGGCCGTGCGCTACGAGCCGTCGCTCGTCGCGCTCGCACGGCCTGCCGACCGGACGCTCGGTCCCGAGGCCGTTCCCGACGTCGCCCGTGACACGCTCCCCGCACCCCGACCTGACGGCGGTGTGAGCCTCGGCCACGTCCACCGCAACGACCTCACGGG
>SKII01000094.1 GCA_007116505.1 Nitriliruptoraceae bacterium | reverse complement strand
GCCCAGTCGACGGTCGCCCGCACGCCCTCAGCGACCGAGGTCCACGGGCTCCAGCCGAGCACCGCATGGGCGCGCGATGCGTCGACGAGCGAGTGGCGCACCTCACCGGCTCGTGCCGGTGCGACGACGGGAGGATGGGGGTAGCCGGTCGCTGCAGCACAGTGGTCGAACAGCTCGTTGACGGTCGTCGCGACGCCCGTCCCGACGAGCATCCGCTCACCCGCGGCTCCCGGGACGGTCACCGCGCGGGCGAACGCGTCGACGACGTCGTCGACGAACACGAAGTCGCGCGTCTGCTCCCCGTCGCCGTAGATCGTGCACGGCGCACCGGCGAGCATCCGTCCGGCGAAGACGGCGACGACGCCACCCTCCCCCGCGGTCGACTGGTGCGGGCCGTACACGTTCGCGAGGGTGAGCACGACCCCCTCGACACCATGCGTCGCGCCGTAGGCGAGCACGTAGTCACCGCCCGCCCGCTTCGACACGCCGTAGGGGGAGATGGGCGGGGTCGTCACCGCCTCCGTGATCGGCAGGAGCTCCGCCGGCGGGTCGCCGTACCCCGCGATCGACGCGGCGTACACGACACGACCGACTTCTGCCCCACGTGCCGCCTCGAGCACCTGCAGGGTGCCGAGCAGGTTGAGGCGGGCGTCCTCGAGGGGCCGCTCGACGCTGACGCGCACGTCGACCTGCGCGGCGAGGTGCACGACCGCTGCCGGCCGCATGCGTGCGACGAGCTGCGCGAACGCGTCGGAGGTCACGTCGAGCGTGTCGATCTGCAGCTGCCCCTGTCCGGCAGCGGCACGCGCCGGCGCGAGGTTCCCGAGCGACCCGGAGGAGAGGTCGTCGACCGCGACGACACGGTGCCCGTCGGCGAGCAGCCGTGCCACGAGGTTCGACCCGATGAAGCCGGCAGCGCCGGTCACCAGCACGAGGTCGTCAGGCACGCTCCACCCCGCCCGCCGCCGTCGGACCGGCCGGACCTGCCGGACCTGCCGACGCCTGGGCGAGGCTCGCCCGTACACGGTCGACGAGCTCCGCCGGGGCGCGCTCCGCGCAGCCCTCGCGCACGAGCGCGCGGATGCGGGCGCGCAGCTCGCGCTCCGACGTGCACGGCAGGCAGTCGTCGAGATGCGCGTCGAGCTCCCGCGCCTCAGCGGCGTCGAGGTCGCCGTCGAGGAAGCGCTCGATGCGCTCGGCGAGGTCGCCGCAGTGCGGGTGCATGCCGGCGGGCGGCATGCCGCCGACCGGACCTCCGGTGCTCCCGCTCACGCGCCGAACTCCTCTTCGCCGGGGTCGCCGGAGCCGTCGGTGCCGGCGGTACCGGGCGCTCCGGAGAGCATGCCGCTGCGCGCCGCGTAGCCGGCGAGCGCCATGCGCAGCGCCGTGCGACCTCGGTGCAGCCGCGACATGACCGTCCCCACCGGGGAGCCCATGATGTCCGCGATCTCGCGGTAGGCGAACCCCTCCACGTCGGCAAGGTAGACGGCGACGCGCTGCTCCTCCGGCAGGGCGGCGAGCGCGTCGCGCACCTCGGTCGGACCGAAGGAGGCGAGCGCCGCCTGTTCGGCGGACGGCTCCGACCGGCGGAGCGGGTCCGCCGGGGCACCCGCCGCAGCGAGCTCCACGTCCTCGGTCGGGTCCTCCGCGGGCCGGCGCCCCTCGCGCCGGTACTGGGACAGGAACGTCGTGTGGAGCACGCGGTAGAGCCACGCGCGCACGTTCGAGCCCTCCTCGACCTGGTGGTAGGCGCGGAAGGCGGTGGTCAGCGCGTCCTGCACGAGATCATCGGCGTCGGCAGGACGGCGGACGTAGCGCAGCGCCGCCGCGTACAGCCGGTCGAGGTGCGGCAGCGCTTCGGCCTCGAACGCGGCGACACGCTCGTCATGGTCGAGCTCGCGACGCACCGTGCCGCCACGCGGCTGCGTCGCTCCGGTGGTGCCCTGAGGGGTCACGTCCTGCCTCCGGTCCTCCGGCGGGAGCTGCAGCGAGGAGCCTGCGGTCGCAGCACCCCCGACGGTAATCCACAGGCGCGGGATCGGTCCCCACCAGCCCCCGCCGCGTCCGTAGCGTGCCCGACGGGTCGCTCGCCCCATGCGACGGCCCGGGCCGGCCCCGCACCGCCCCTGCGGGGCCGGCCCCGCCCCGGGCGGAGCAGGAGGTCGACGGATGCAGGACGATCGGCACGACGGCCGGCATGACGCCGTCGCTCGCAGGCCTCCGGACCCGGGCGCGGGCCCGGTCCCGCACGGCGCGCCCAGCGGGAGACGGACCGGTCGCCGACGGGTGAGGACGCTCCCCGTCATCGTCACGGTCGGCGGGGCACTCGTCGCTGCACTGCTCGTGGCACGCGGTGCGGGACCGGACACGTACCCCACCCCGGTGCCGTGGCCCCGCGACGAGGCCCCCGCTACGTTCCCGAGCACTGTCGACCGAGCGATGGTCGACAGGACGCACCACGACGACCGCGCGGACGCGACGGGCGGACCGTCGGACGGTCACGCCGGGGATGCGGCCGACAGCTCGGCCGGGGATCCCGGCACGCAGGGGCGATGGGGGGAACCCGCTCCGCGTCCGACCGGCCCGGCCCTCGTCGTCGAGGAGCTGCGCGGCGGGTGGCGCGTCGGGAGCGGCGTCGAGGAGGCTGCCGCGCTCGCGGTCGTCGCGGCCCATGGGTGGGCGGTGACCCGCAGCGCGGTCGCCCCGAGCGATGGCCGTGAGGGGGCGGACCGGACGATGGGTGCTGACGGGGTGACCGCGACAGGGGCGCGCACGGGGACGGTCGTGACCGTCGAGGCCGTGGAGCGCCCGGGACCGCTGCATGCGGTCGTCACGCTCCTCACCTCGCACGACGGCCTGCTCGCACGCGTCGCCGTGCCCGTCCTGATGGGGCCGGACGGCCCGACGCTCGCCGGGGATCCCTGGCCGCTCCCCGCACCCACCACTCTGCCCGAGGCGCTCTCGGGGACGCCGGTCGGCGACGAGGTCCTCGTCGCGGCTGCCCGCCGCGCGCTCGACGCCATCGGGATCGACGGTGCTCGGATGACGGCCCTCGAGGCCACCGAGGGCTGGCCGTTCATCGCACGCTTGGAGGATGACAGCGACGGCCACCCATGGCTGCGCTGGCACCTCGACCGGTTCGTCGTGGCCGGGCTCCCACTCGATGCGTCAGGAGGTTCCTGACCGACCTCACCCAAGGGGACAACATGGGAGATGACCGAGCAGTGCCGGAGCCGGGACAGGAGCCCGAGCCTCGCCCCGGAGAGGGGAACGAGCCGAGGAGACGGGGTGACGCGGTCATCACCGACGCGCTCATCGGCATCGTCCGGACGCTGACCGACATGGAGCAGGGCCGACGCGGCATCACCGCGCTCGACAAGCTCGCGAGCCCGCTGGCGGCACGACGCATCCACAAGGTCGTCAGCGACAGCCGTCAGCAGGTCGCCGCCGGGGGATGGCGCCCCGACCGCACCCGCCCGATCCGGATCCTGGCCGCGACGGCGACGAGGCCGTGCGAGGGCGTCGCGGAGGGGGTGGTCATCGTCGCCGACGCGAAGCGGTCGCGCCCCTACACGATCCGGCTCGAGCAGCACGAGGAGCTGTGGCGCATCGTCGAGCTCGCCCCGCCGGACCTCGGGCTGCGCCCTGCCGTGACCGAGGCGTCACGGACCGGGCGGCCGCCAGGCAGCGCCGCTGGCAGCACGGTCGAGCCGGAGACGCAGGACGGGCCCGACGGGATCGGGGGCCCCGAGGACGCGGAGGAGGGTGGCTGAACGGACCTTCGGGCGCGTACCGGTGGCCTGCCGCCGGCACGCGCCCGCAGGCTCGGGCCGCACCCAGCCGCAGGCTCAGGCCGCCCCGTGGCAGCGCTTGTACTTCTGACCGCTGCCGCACGGGCACGGGTCGTTGCGACCCACGCGGTCCGACGCGACGTAGGTGGCACCGCCTGCTGCGACCGGGCGCACGGTGCGCCCGTCGTCACGACGCGCCTTCGTCGGCGCCGTACGCCCCGCGACCGTCGGACGCTGGTCCTCGCGCAGCGGGACCGCAGCGGCCGCCGCCGCGAGCGCATCGCCGTCGGTGACGACGGAACCCGCCGGCGCGACGCCCGTCCCGCGCAGCACGCCGGTCGCATCCGGCGCGTCACGCCGCTCGATGGGGAGCCGCATCACGTAGGTGACCGCCTCCTCCTTCACGCCCGACATCATGGCGGCGAACGAGTCGTACGCCTCGCGCTGGTACTCGGTGAGCGGGTCACGCTGACCGACCGCGCGCAGCCCGATGCCGTCGCGCAGCGCATCCATCTCGTAGAGGTGCTCACGCCACTTGCGGTCGATGACGGTCAGGATGACGCGCCGCTCGATCTCGCGCAGCACGGCCGGACCGCCGACCTCCTCCTCGCGTCTCGCGTAGGAGGCCAGCAGGTCCTCGACCGCCATCGCGACGAGGCGGTCATGGTCGATCGACTCGACGTCGACGGTGGTGACGTCCAGCGCACCGTCGTGGACGGCGGCGAGGCGCCGCTGCAGCCCCTCGAGGTCCCAGTCCTCCGGCAGCAGGTCCTCGTCGCAGTGCTCCGCGACGAGTCCGCGCACCGCGTCCTCGACGTAGCGGCGTCCGAGGTCCGCGACGAACTCCGCGTCACCGTCGAGCAGACGCTGGCGCTGGCCGTACACGATCTTGCGCTGCTCGTTGAGGACGTCGTCGTACTTGAGGACGTTCTTGCGGCGGTCGAAGTTGATGCTCTCCACCTGGCGCTGCGCGTTCGCGACGGCCTTCGTGACCATCGCCGCCTCGATCGGCACGTCGTCGGGGATCTTCAGCGTCGTCATGACCCGCTCGACGGCGGAACGGTTGAACAGCCGCATCAGGTCGTCCTCGAGCGACAGGTAGAAGCGGCTGCCACCGGGGTCACCCTGACGACCGGAGCGGCCGCGCAGCTGGTTGTCGATGCGGCGCGACTCGTGCCGCTCGGTGCCGAGGACGAACAGCCCGCCGAGCTCGCGGACCTTCTCCCCCTCCGCGGCGAACTCTGCGGCGAAGCGCTCCTGGGCCTCGCGGGCGACACGGGCGCGCTCCTCCGGGTCGGCGTCCGGACCGAGCTTCGCGACCTCGCGCTGCGCGTGCTGCTCGGCGTTGCCGCCGAGGATGATGTCGGTCCCTCGTCCCGCCATGTTCGTCGAGACGGTGACCGCGCCGAGCCGGCCCGCCTGCGCGACGATGTCGGCCTCACGCGCGTGGTTCTTCGCGTTGAGGACCTCGTGGCGGATCCCGCGGCGCGTCAGCAGCCCCGAGATGCGCTCGGACTCCTCGACCGACGTCGTGCCGACGAGGACGGGCTGCCCCCGCTCGTTCAGCTCGACGATCTCCTCGACGGCCGCGGCGAACTTCGCGTCCTTCGACTTGTAGATGACGTCGGCCTCGTCGCTGCGCACCACCGGCCGGTTCGCCGGCACGGCCACGACACCGAGGCCGTAGATCTCGTGGAACTCCGCCTCCTCGGTCTTCGCGGTACCCGTCATGCCGGCGAGCTTCTCGTAGGTGCGGTAGTAGTTCTGCAGCGTCACCGTCGCGAGCGTCTGGTTCTCC
The DNA here is from genome assembly GCA_007116505.1 of Nitriliruptoraceae bacterium. Next base: position 3,834 of record SKII01000094.1, on the reverse strand, counting down.
GCACGGACCTCGACGCCCTCCTTCGCCTCGATGGCCTGGTGGAGGCCCTCCGAGTAGCGGCGGCCGGAGAGCACGCGCCCGGTGTTCTCGTCGACGATCTGGACCTCGCCGTCGACGACGACGTACTCGCGGTCACGGCGGTAGAGGTCGCGCGCCTTCAGCGCGTTCTGCAGGTGGTGGATCATCGGCGTGTTGACCGACTCGAACATGTTGTCGATGCCGAGGATGCGCTCGACCTTCGCGACACCCTGCTCGGTGACCGCGACCGTGCGCTTCGCCTCGTCGACGAGGTAGTCGCCGTCCTCCTCGCCCGGCTCCGCATGGTCGCGCCCGCGCGTCAGGTTCGGGACGACCTTGCGGGCGAACACGCGGTAGAGATCAGCGGACTGCTCGGCCGGACCGGAGATGATCAGCGGCGTGCGGGCCTCGTCGACGAGGATCGAGTCGACCTCGTCGACGAGCGCCATGAAGCGGCCGCGCTGCACCTGCCGCGAGCGCTCCATGAGCATGTTGTCGCGCAGGTAGTCGAAGCCGAACTCGTTGTTCGTGCCGTAGGTGATGTCGCACGCGTACGCGGCGGCCTTCTCCGCCTGCGTCGCACCGGAGACGACGACGCCGACGGTGAGCCCGAGGAACTCGTGCACCCGGCCCATCCACTCCGCGTCACGCCGCGCGAGGTACTCGTTCACGGTGACGACGTGCACGCCGCGGCCCGCGAGCGCGTTGAGGTAGACCGGCATCGTGGAGGTCAGGGTCTTGCCCTCGCCGGTACCCATCTCGGCGATGTTCCCGGCGTGCAGCACCGCACCGCCGAACACCTGCACGTCGAACGGACGCTGCTGCAGCACCCGCCATGCGGCCTCGCGCACGACGGCGAACGCCTCGACCTGCACGTCGTCGAGCGTCGCCCCGTCCGCGAGCCGCGCGCGCAGCACGTCGGTGCGCTGGGCGAGCTCCGCGTCGGTGAGCGACTCGATGTCGGCACCGAGGGCGTCGACGGCGTCGACGATGCGCTGGTAGCGCTTGGCCTCACGGCCCTCGCCCATGCGCAGGATGCGGTCGAACATGCGAGCTCCGGGTCGGGGGCGCGGGCGGCCGTCCCTCCGGGCCACCCTGCGGAGCGGTCAGGGTACGCGACGGGCAGCGCAGCGATGCGGCCCGCCACGTCCCTGTGGACGCCCTCCAGCGCACCCCGTGAGGCCCGGGTCAGGCCCGGGTCAGGCCCGGGCCGAGACCGCACCGAGCGGATGGCCGCCGGCCCGCGCGAGCGTCGCGAGCACCACCGTGCCCGCTCCTGCCTCCCTGAGGGCCGCAGCGGCCCGCCACGCGGTCGCGCCGGTGGTGAGCACGTCGTCGACGAGGACGACGTCGCTGCCCGGCAGCCGGACCCGCGCCCGGTAGCCCTCGCCGTGCACCGGGCCCGGCGCGACGTCGAGCAACCGCGCGAGGGGCGCGTCGAGCGCCTCGGCCACGACCCCCGCGACCTCGCGCGCATGGTCGACACCTCGTACCCGTACACGGGAGGGGACCGACGTGACCCACGTGACGACGTCGACGGCGAGGCCCATCCCGGCGAGGCGCTGCGCGAGCGGTGCGGCGAGGGGACGCCACCCGCGTCGCGCGCCACCGACCTTCGCTGCGACCACGGCGGCCCGCACCGGGCCGCGGTAGTCGTAGGCGGTGAACGTCGCGGTGACCGGCGCGTCGGGCGGCCAGCAGCCGTGCCCGGCCGAGGGGGGTGCCCCGCAGCGCGGGCAGCCGGGCGGGAGGAGGCGGACGCCGTCCGTGCAGCGCGCACAGAACGGCATGTCGGCGCGGGCCCGGCAGGCCAGGCAGCGCTCAGGGAGGAGGAGGCGGAGCATCCCGCCAGCCGAGCACGCCACGCGGCCCGGCGGTCGCCCGGTCAGGAGGCTGTGGACGGCTCCTCGGCGCCGGCAGGAGGGAGCAGCACGGGGATCCCGTCACGGACCTCGTAGCGGGTGGCGCACTCGGTGCAGATCAGCACCTTCCGGCGCTCCTTGTACTCGAGCGACGACCGGCAGGCCGGGCACACGATGATCTGCAGCAGGCGTTCGTCGAGCACGTTTCCGCTCCGTCCGGTCAGGCCACCACGCTAGCGAGCAGCGCCGTCACCTCGTCGACGGTCCGACCGACCGCCTCGGCGTCGCCGGCCTCGACGTTGAGGCGCAGCAGCGGTTCGGTGTTGGAGGCGCGCACGTTGAACCAGACGTCCCCGAGGTCGACGGTCAGCCCGTCGAGCTCGTCGGGGGCACGCTCCGCGTAGGCGTCGCGCACGAGGGCGAGCGCGGCCGTGGTGTCGGTGACGCGCAGGTTCCGCTCCCCCGACCGGACCCGCGTGTCGTGGGGTGCGACGGCCTCGGCCAGCGACCCGCCGGCCGCGGCGACCGCCTCGAGCAGCATCAGCGCGGCGATCACGCCGGAGTCGGCCCGGTGGTTGTCGCGGAAGTAGAAGTGCCCGGAGTGCTCGACACCGAGCACCGCACCGGTGCGCGCCATCTCCGCCTTGATGAACGAGTGCCCGACCCGCGTGCGCACGGGCGTACCGCCGGCGGCGACGATCGCCTCGGGGACGCTGCGCGAGCAGATGAGGTTGTGGAGCACGGTCCCACCCGGCTCACCACCGAGCACCCGCGTCGCGACGAGCGCGCCGACGAGGGAGGAGTCGACCGGCCGCCCCGACGCGTCGACGGCGAAGACGCGGTCGGCGTCACCGTCGAACGCGAGCCCGAGCACCGCGCCCTCGGCGACGACGCGCGCGGACAGGTCCACGAGGTTCGCCGCATCGAGCGGGTCCGCCGGATGGTTCGGGAACGTGCCGTCGAGCTCGAAGTAGAGGGGGACGGTCTCGATGTCGAGCCCCTCGGTGACGGCCGGCCACACGAGCCCGCCCATCCCGTTACCCGCGTCGACGACGATGCGCATCCCGGCGAGCGGAACCCCGCTGAGGAACGTGCGCACGTGTGCGGCGAAGCGCGGGAGGAGCTCAAGCTCGCTGCGGGTGCCGCGGGCCGCCACGGGTGCGGCAGGACGCGCGAGCGCCTCGATGGCGAGGTCACGGATGCGCGCGAGCCCCGAGTCGATCGCGACGGGCACGGCACCGGCGCGGCACAGCTTGATGCCGTTGTAGGGCGCCGGGTTGTGGCTCGCCGTGAACATCGCGCCGGGCGCGTCGAGCAGGCCCGATGCGTAGGTGATGCCGTCGGTCGAGATCAGCCCGACGTCGATGACGTCGACGCCGGCGGCGAGCAGCCCCTCGGTGAACGCGGCGACGAGGGCCGGCGACGAGGGCCTCATGTCGTGCCCGACGATGAAGCGCCCCCCCGGCTCCCCCATCTCGTCCGCGACGGCCGTCCCGAGCGCGAGCGCGACCTCCGGGGTGAGCTCGGTCGCGACGAGACCGCGGACGTCGTAGGCCTTGACGATCCGCGTCAGCGCAGCAGCGTCGGTCACGCGAAGAGCGTCGGCTCGGCCGACGGCCGCGCCGGCTGCGGCGCGGGCTGCGAGGCGGGCTGCGAGGCGGGCTGCGGGGCGGGCTCGCGTACGAGCTCCTGGGTGGGTTCGAGCAGCTCGTCCGGCACGGCCAGCAGGTCGGCGCACCACACGGTCGTCGTCGGGTCCGGCGCCAGACGCAGCGGCTGCGGGACGGAGCGGACCTCGACCTCCGGGGTGCGCTCGGAGAGCGGCACGGTCCGGACACGTGCCTGGGGCACCCCGAGCAGCCCGTCGAGCGGCGAGGGACGCCGCTCGGTCGCGGCGGGCGAAGCGGCAGGGGCCGTCGCGTCGGGCGCGACCGGCCGGTCGGTCCCTACGGGG
>SKII01000080.1 GCA_007116505.1 Nitriliruptoraceae bacterium | reverse complement strand
CGCCGTGCGAGGGACGGCCGGCCCGAGAGCGCGGCGAGACCCGCGACGACCCCGACGCCGTAGAGCGAGCCCGCGTCGGTGGCGACGCGCACGACCGCATCCCGCCCGGGTGTCCGCAGGGACGTGATGCGTGCGGAGAGCCGCGCGTCGGCATCGCCGCCGCGCCCACCGCGGACCGCGATGAAGGAGCCCGCGACCAGCGCGGCCGCCGTCAGCGGGTGCACCGGATCATCCCTGCTGCTCGTCGTCGTCCTGCGACGGCACGGCCGGCCGCAGCGGCTGCGGGCCCGCGGACGACATCGTCTCACGCATCGCACGCCGGAGGTCCGCCCGCGTACGGTCGAGCTCGCGCCGCAGCTCGCCGACCTCCTGCTCGAGCTCACCCAGGCCGCCGAGGTCCGCGACACCTCGCAGCTCCTTCGAGGCGGTCACCCCGTAGGCACGGACCTTCCCGAGGAGCCGACCAGCGGCACGCATGACCACGGGGAGCCGCTCAGGGCCCAGCACGAACAGCGCGACGAGCGCGATGACGATGAGCTCCTGCATGCCGGGCACGCGGACCTCCGCTCGATGGCTCGGTCGGTTCGATCGGTTCAGGACGGGTCCGTCAGGCTACCCGTGGGCTCAGCGGGGGCGCTCCCCGAGCAGGACCTCGATCACGACCGGACCGTCCTCCCGGACGACGTCGAGGGTCACCGTCATGCCCGGCGCTCTGCGACGCACCTCGAGCACGAGGTCGGCCATGGAGCGCAGCTCGAGGCCATCGACCGCGATGATCACGTCCCCTGGACGCAGGCCGCCGGCCTCGGCCCCCGAGCCCGACTGCACGGTCGCGACGACAGCGCCCCGACGGTTCGGCAGCGAGAACGCCTCGGCGACCTGCGCGTTGATGTCGTTGCCGGTGATGCCGAGCAGCGGGTAGCGGACGAAGCCCTGCTCGATGAGCTGGTCGCTCGACACGACGGCCTGACGGACGGGGACGGCGAAGCCGACGCCCTCGTTGACCCCGGAGCGTGACTGGATCGCCGTGTTGATCCCGACGAGGCGGCCCTGCAGGTCGACGAGCGCACCCCCCGAGTTCCCCGGGTTGATCGCCGCGTCGGTCTGGATCGCTCCGGGGATGACGTCCGGACCGTTCGAGACGCGGATCTCACGGTTCAGCGCGCTGACGATGCCCGACGTGACGGTCGCGTCGAGCCCGAACGGCGAGCCGATGGCGACGACGGTCTCACCGACGCGCGTCGGCTCGTCGACCGGACGCAGCGCGATCGCGGGCAGGTCGGTGCGGTCGATGCGGAGCAGGGCGAGGTCGTTGAGCTCGTCGCTCCCGACGATCTCCGCGGTGAAGCGGTCCCCGTCGGACAGCAGGACCTCCACGGCGCGCGCGTTCTCGATGACGTGATGGTTCGTGATGATGTAGCCGTCGGAGCGGTAGATGACGCCGGATCCGAGCGCGTTCGCTGCGGAGAGGTCGCCCGACCCGCTCGCGTTGATGCGCACGACGCTCGGGAGGACGAGCTCGGCGACGTCGGGGATGACCGACGCGTCAGCACCCTGACCAGGGAGCGTCGGACGGGGGGCCGCCGGGTCGGGAGCGGCGGTCGGGGCCTGCGCGGCGGGCGCATCGCCACCGACGGCGGACGGGGCGACGTCGACCACGCCGACGGCGGCGAGCACGACGACCGTCGCGAGCGCACCGACGACGCCGGCGAGCAGACCACCGAGCAGCCCGCCCCGAGCGCGCGGTCCGCGAGGCGCTGCCTCAGCGCCGGCCTGCCCTCCGGCCGCCGCGGAGGACGGAGCCGGGGTCGCAGGGGCTGGGAGCGAAGGAGCCGGAACGGTCTCGGCGGTGAGGTCGAACGCGCCGTCGAGGCCGCTCCACGACGGCTGGGGGAACGGCTGCGGGGCTGGCTGCGCAGCGGGCTGGGAGCCGGCCTGCGGAGCAGCGGACACGTAGTCGGCGGGCTGCTCGGTGGCGGCCGCCGGCAGTCGGGCAGCCCCCTCGGCCCATGGCCTGCGCCACTCGTCGCGGTCCCGCATCCGTGCCGCCCTTCTTCCTCGGCTTCCTCGGCCTCGTCGGCCCGGTCCACCTCTTCACCCCGGAGGGTACGAGGCCGCTACCGTCCGTGGACCGGCTCAGGACGGGTCCTTCCGGCCCCGCGAGCACCGGCGGCGCCGTGATGGCGTGCGGAGCGGAGAGCGGACGATCGTGGCGGGACCGAGCGACGAGGACACCATCCGCGACGAGCTGCGCGCGCTGTTCGCGGTCGAGGAGCAGGCCGTCCTCGACGCCCGCGAGCGCGCCGTGGGGATGACGCCCGTGTCGCCCGAGGAGGGCTCGCTGCTCGGCTGGCTCGCCGGACGTCTGCCGGCGAGCGCCGCCGACGTCGTCGAGGTCGGCGCGTGCGGCGGCGTCGGCGCCCTGCACATCGTCCCGGCGCTGCCGCCACGAGCGGCGCTGACGACGATCGAGCCGGACACGAACGCGCACGCGCTGGCCGCGGAGGCGCTCGAGGTCGCCGGCCACGCCGACCGTGTCCGCACCATCCTCGGGGATCCGGTGGAGGTGCTGCCGCGGCTCGCCGTCGACCACTACGGCATGTGCGTGCTGCAGGGCAGCCCCGCGCGGTACCCGACGCTGATCGACGACGTCGTCCGCGTGCTCGCGCCCGGTGGACTGCTCGTCGTGCGTGGCGTGCTCCGCCGGGGCGACCACGGGCCGGTGCTGGCGCGGCTGCTCGGTGCCGTCGCCGACGACGAGCGGCTCGACGCGACCGTGCTCCAGGAGCACGACGGGATGCTCCTCGTCACGCGGCGCTGAGCCGCGCTGCGTCTCCGGCCAGCGCGGGCGTCCGCCGCGTCAGCCCTGAGGGAAGAAGCGCACCTTCGCTGCGAACTCGACGGCCGGCGCGAGGATGACGGCCAGGTAGAACATGCCGGTGGCCGCCTGGATCGACCGGCCGCCCTCGCGAGCGAGCTTGACGTTGAAGCCGGCGATCAGCGCGAGCAGCGCGAGTACCCCGAGCCCGAGCACCACCGTCATCGAACCGATGCGCAGGATCGGGGCGAACAGCAGCGAGCACTGCTGGAACGCAGCCCCGTCGAGCTCCGCGCACGGGGCAGGGTTGCGCCACGAGAGCAGCACCGAGGCGAGGCCCGCCCCGATCACGGCGACGTTGATCCAGGCGACCGTCACCATGGGCCGGTTCGTCAGCCGCCGCTCGACGAGGTACCAGTGGCCGAGGAGCATCCCGAAGAGGATGGACCCGAGCAGGGCCGTGCCGAGCGCGAGCTCGACGAGCCCCTGAGCGACCCCGCCCGCACCCCCTGCCTCCGCGCGCAGCACCGCGAGCGGCCACAGCGCCGCGCCACCGGCGACCGTGCCGGCGAGCCCGAGCGTCCGCGGGACCGCGGGCGTGAGCCGGAGCGCCCGGAGGACGACCGCCGCGACCGTCAGCCCGATGAACGCGAGGAGGAACGGGCGCGTCGCGCCGACCGGGCTCGTCGGGTCCGCGCCGAGCACGCGGGCGACGGGGGAGGCGAACGCTGCGTGTGCACCCCAGCCGAGCAGCGCCACCACCGTGCCGACGAGGAGCTCGTAGCCGGAGCGGACGAGCCCGAACGTCGGACGCGTCCAGGTGAGCAGCGATGCGCCGACGGCGGTCATCGCGAGGACGAGCGCGAACACGGCCGCAGGGTTGGCCATCGAGGACCTCCGGGACATCGGCCCACGTCGAGGACCGTCAGCCGCCTACGGTAGCGAGCGGCGGGTCACTCCCCTCCGACGGATCCGAGCCACGCGACGAGCGTACGGACCGGCGAGCCGGTCCCACCCTTCCGGTGGTACGGCCCACCGTTGTCGCGCCAGGCGATGCCGGCGATGTCGAGGTGGGCCCAGCGCACCCTGTCGGGTACGAAGCGCGCGAGGAACAGCGCACCGAACACCGTGCCCGGGTCCTTGCCCGAGCCGACGTTGCGCAGGTCGGCGAAGGTCCCCTCGACGCGCTTGCCGTACTCCTCGACGGCGAGCGGCAGCTGCCACAGGGGCTCCCCGACCTCGCGACCGGTCGCGACGAGCTCCGCGGCGAGTTCGTCATCGTTGGCCATCACCCCGCCGATGAGGTCACCGAGGGCCACGATGACGGCGCCGGTGAGCGTCGCGACGTCGATGACCGTGTCCGCACCGAGCTCGACCGCGTGGACGATGCCGTCGCCGAGCACGAGGCGGCCCTCGGCGTCGGTGTTGAGGACCTCGACGGTGGTGCCGTCCTTCATGCGGATCACGTCGCTGCCGCGCTGCGCGTCCCCGGAGATCATGTTCTCGGCGAGGCAGAGCACCGCGGAGACGGCGACGGGGATGCGCAGCCGTGCGGCGGCCCGGACGACGGCGGCAGCGGTCGCCGCCCCCGCCATGTCCATCTTCATCGTCTCCATGCCCGAGGTCGGCTTGAGCGAGTACCCGCCGGTGTCGAAGGTGATGCCCTTCCCCACGAGCGCGACGTGGCGCTCCGCGCCGTCGGGCTGCCAGCGCAGCTCGACGAGGCGCGGCTTCATCGTCGATCCACCGCCGACACCGAGGATGCCGCCGTAGCCGCCATCGGCGAGGGCGTGCTCATCGAGCACCCGCACGCTCACGTCGTCGTCGGCGACACCGGCGACGACGAGGTCGGCGAGGAGCGGCGGACGCTTGTCCTTCGGTGACGTGTTGACGAGGTCACGCACCCACATCGCGGCCTCGGCGCCGACCCGGGCGTGCTCCACCGCCGCGGCGGTCGCCTCACCGTCGGGGACCCCGGCGAGCACCGCGCGTCCGAGCCGTCGAGGCGCGGGCTTCGAGCGGTACGTGTCGAAGCTGTACGCGCCGAGGAGCAGACCCTCGACGGCTGCACCGAGCACCGCCTCCCGCGACGCGTCCCCCGCAGCGACGGTCGCGACGTCGGTGGCGAACCCCTCGACGTCGCCGGCTGCACGGACGGCGGCGGCAGCGGCACGACGCACCGTCTCCGTCGTCACCTTCGCCGCGGGACCGAGGCCGACGACGAGCACCGCCCGCCCTGCCACCGGGCCTTCGGGCGCGACGAGCCGCAGGGTCGCGGCCTCGCCCGCCTCGAAGCCGAGGCCGAGCAGCAGGTCCGCCCCCCGCTCGCCGAGCACGCGCCGCGCGGCGTCACCGAGGACGGGCGGTCGCGGCCCCTGCGGCGCACCGTCCTTCGCGTCGGCGGCATCCGCATCCGGCGCCGCGGCGAGGGCCGTGACGACCAGCAGGTCGGCGGACCCCGTCAGCGCCAGCAGGTCCTCAGGGGTGGTGGTGACGTCGATCATCTCGCCCTCATCGTCCGGCCCGTCCCTCGCGGTCGCCCGCGCACGGGGTTCCCGGGGAGGCTAACCGTGGCCGGCCCTATCCTCCCCGCGGGGCTACCGAGGCCGAACGAGGCCGACCCGACGGAGGAGGGACGTATGGCGGACGACCCGACCAGCGACCCGCGCACGCCGTCGCCCGTCGACCTGCGCGACTGGGTGCGGTTCTCGACGACCTCGGCCGTCCGCGTGCGGGTGCAGCGCACGGACCACCTGGCGGTGGACCTGTGGTGCATCGAACCGCAGCAGGCGACCGACGTGCTGCGCGTCGACGGTGAGGTGACCTACACGGTGCTCGCCGGGCGCTCGTGGTTCGTCACCGAGCACGGCGACATCGGACTCGATCCGCTCGGCAGCATGCTGATGCCCGGAGGGGTCGCGCACGGCATCGACAACCGTGCACCGGATCCGCTCATCGTGCTCGCCGTGTCGTCGCCTCCGGACGCCGCGGAGCCCGACGACGCCGTGTCCGGGGACGCGACCGCCGTGCGTCCGGCGGACCCGGTGCGACGAGGGACGCAGCGTCGGCTCCCCTTCCGTCGCGGTAGGGACTAAAGGACTTCAGGGCTATCCTCCCCCCTCCGGAGGAGACGACGATGCGACCAGGACCTGCACGCGGGACGACCGCGCAGCGTGAGCTGGTCGTCGACGCGTCCATGGTCGACGTCGGACGGGCGACGCAGCTGCCCGCAGGCCTCCCCCCGACCTTCGGGACGTTCGCGGTCGCGGAGGCGATCGTCGAGGTCGCCCGCGACCTCCTCGCCGAGCATCTCGAGGACGACGAGGTCGCCGTGCCCGGACGGCTCGAGATCGTGCATCGCAGCCCGGTGCCCGTCGGCGCCGCCGTGCAGCTCGAGGCGACCGTCCAGATGGTCGAGCCCTCGCGCGTGACGTGCGAGGTGCTCGTCCGCACGTCCTCGGGGGTGGCGATCCGCTCGTCGTACGAGCAGGAGGTCGTCAGCCGCAGCGAGTGGCTCGGACGGCTCGGCGTTCTCGCCGCCTGACGGCACGCCACCGGCGACGCGTCAGCGCGAGGCGTGGACCTCCTCGGCCCGCCGCGCCAGGTTGCCCAGCGAGCGGCGGAAGATCCGGCGGATGATCGGCAGGGCGAACACGCGTGCCCCGAGCTCACCGACCGCCCCGAGCGGCGGGTCGACCTCCTCCCACCAGCCGCTGCGCGTGCCCCCGTCAGCGAGCGGCGTCAGCTCGAACGCTCCCGTCCCGGTGATGATCCGGCCCGTGTGGGTCACCTCGAGGTAGCGGGGAGCCTCCCAGCCGGTCACCACCATCGTGTCCTGGACGGTCAGCCCCAGCAGGTTCGTCGGGCAGCGCAGCTCGACGCCGGGGCCCTCACGGTGGTCGGAGGTCACGTGGACCTCCTTGGCGTCGAGCATCCAGCGGGGCTGCTGCTCCCAGTCGATGAGGACGTCCCATACGACGTCGCGTGGAGCGGTGGTGTCCTGATGCAGGTCGAGGCGCATGTGGCTCCCTCCGGGTCGTCCGGAAGCGTGGACGGCTAGGCTCGCCGTCCAGGCCGGGTTCGCACCAGCCACCCCCACCGTACGGAAGGCGCGACGTGTTCGCGGACATCGATGGCAACACCCTCCACTACACGAGCGTCGGCGAGGGCCCCCCGATCGTCCTGCTCCATGGGCTCGGCGGATCCGCGAACGTCTGGCACGGCGTCGTCGGTGCGCTCCAGCAGCACCACCACTGCGTCGCGGTCGACCTCCGCGGGCACGGCCGCAGCCAGGGCCGCGGGAAGTTCTCCATCGAGGGCTGGGCGCAGGACATCCAGCGTCTCATCGCGCACCTCGAGCTGCCGCCGGTGGCGGTCGTCGGCCACTCGCTCGGCACGCTCGTCGCGCAGCAGCTCGCTGTGAGCGCCCCGGACGTCGTCGACGAGCTCGTGCTCGTCGGAGGCGTGTCCTACTTCGAGCCGGCGACGGCGGACGCCTACCGGCAGCGTGCCGACACGGTCGAGGCGGAGGGCATGGACGCGCTCGTCGACGCATGGCTCGCCGGCGCGGTCAGCCAGCAGAGCCACGCGCTGCAGCCGGGCATGGTCGGGCTCCTGCGCGAGCTGTTCCTGCGCAACGAGCCGCAGCACTACGCGAAGGCGTGCCGGGCCCTCGCCGACGCGACCCGCATCCCCCGCGACGAGATCGGCCAGCCGACGCTCATCATCGCCGGCACCTACGACCGCTCGACGCCGCTCGCGATGGCGGAGGAGCTGAAGAGCTCGATCCCCGTCAGCCGCATCAAGCTCATCCCGAGCGTCGGCCACTGGCTGCCCCTCGAGGCTCCCGAGCCGATCGCTGCCGCGATCCTCGAGTTCCTGACCTGACCGGCCCAGCAGCGACGGGCGACGCGCGCCTCGGCCGGATCGACGACCTCGACGCCATCTACCCGGACCTCGTGCTCGGGGGTACGGCGCCGCGAACGGCCCCATGGGTCGCGCTGTGCATGGTCTCGAGCCTCGACGGTTCGGTCACCCTGCGCGCGGTGTCGGAGGGGCTCGGCGGACCGGCGGACAAGCGGGCGCTCGCGCGCGTGCGCGACGCGTGCGACGTCATCCTCGTCGGGGCCGGGACCGTCCGCGACGAGGACTACCCGCCCTACCCGGGCGGGCAGGAGCGGCAGCGCCGACGCAGCGACAAGGGCCTCGCCGCGCGCCCGCCGGTCGCGATGGTGACGCGGACCGGTCGGCTCCCCGACGGGCATCCGCTCGTCGCCGACCCGGCGACGGCCCCCATCGTCATCGTCGCCGCCTCGGACGAGGAGCGTTCGCGGGCGGCGCTCGCGGCGACGCCCGCCGGTCCGGCGATCGACTGGCTCGTCGCGGGCGAGGGGACGCTCGACTGGCACGCCGCACTCGACGGGCTCGCGGCCCGTGGGCTCACGCGCATCAGCTGCGAGGGCGGCCCACGCGTCAACGGCGAGCTGCTCGACGCCGGGCTCGTCGACGAGGCGTTCGTGACGATCGCACCCGCTCTGGTCGGCGGCGACGGGCTGCGGCTCACGCGCAGCTCCGCGCCCGCGCACCGTCAGGACCTCACGCTCGTGTCGGCGCTCGTCCACGGCGACGAGCTGCTGCTGCGCTACCGGCGGGCCTGACCACCGCGCGAGCGCCGTCAGGCGGGCCCGCCGTCAGCGCACCCCATCGGCAGCGACCGCCGCATCGAGGTAGGCACGCACGGCGCCGACGTCGTGCACGCGCACGAACCCCGGCGCACGTCGCACGGCCGCGACGGTCGCGATCGTCTCGGGCAGGCGGTCGGTCGGCGGCGCACCGGTGATCACGCCCGAGTAGAGCTTGCGCGACGCGCCGGTGAGGATCGCGAGCCTGCGCGCGATGAACGTGTCGTAGGCACGCAGCAGCGCGACGTCGTCCGCAGGATGCTTCGAGTAGCCGAGGCCCGGATCGAGCACGACACGCTCACGGGCGAGGCCCTCCGCGACGGCCATCGCGGTGCGCTCCTCGAACAGCTGCTCGATGTCGGCGACGACGTCGGGGAACTCGAGGAACGCCTCCTGCTTGTGCCCGACGCGCGTGTGGAGGATGACGAGCGCCGCGTCGCGAGCAGCGCAGAGGCGCGCGATCCCGAGGTCCGCGAGGCCCGACACGTCGTTGATCATGCAGGCGCCCGCTGCCAGCGTCGCCTCGGCGACCACCGCGTACGGCGTGTCGATCGCGACGGGGATCCCCTCGGCGACGAGCGCCTCGACGAGCGGGACGGCCGCGGCGACCTGCTGGTCGAGCGGCACCGACGCGCCGTAGGTGACCCCGGAGTCCGTACCGACGTCGATGATGCCCGCCCCCTCCGCGACGAAGGCCATCGCGCGCTCGAGCTGCGCGTCGAGGCTCGCGAGGTGGACGGTGTCGGAGAACGAGCCCGGGTTCGTGTTGATGATGCCCATCACGACCGGACGGCCCGGCTCCAGCGTGAAGGTGTGCTGTGCGGCAGGGAGGACGACGGTCCCAGCGGCGCTCATGCTGCACCTCCCGCGTCCGCGCCATCGTTCTCCGTCGGCGCTCCGCCGATGGTCGGGGGGTTCGGGACCGCGCGCACACCCGACGGGGCATGCCACTTCAGG
>SKII01000108.1 GCA_007116505.1 Nitriliruptoraceae bacterium | reverse complement strand
CCGGCGCGGCCGGCGCGGCGGTCACCGTGCCGTCGCGCGGGGACGGGACGCGCGAGCGCGTGCTCGATGCGGCCCTCGAGGTGCTGCGCGAGGTCGGTTACGGCGGCTTCTCCGTCCAGAAGGTCGCCCGCAGCGCCGGCGTCTACCAGGGGAACATCACCTACTACTGGCCACGGCGCCGCGATCTCGTGCGTGCGGTCGCCGGCAGGGTCATCGACGAGTACCGGCGCACGTTCCTCGCCGGGGTCGACCTGTCCACGAGGGGAGCCGCCGACCTCGCGAGCGCGACGCTGCGGTGGATGGTCGTCGATGCGGTGACCGTCGAGCGCGTCCGGCTGATGCCCGAGGTGTGGTCGATGGCGAACGCCGATCCGCAGGTCGCCGAGGAGGTCACCCGCTGCGCCGACGAGGTCACCGACGTGCTGGCCGAGCTCCTCGGTGCACCCGCAGGCGCGCCGCACGGGGCCGCTGTCCGTCGAGCGCTCCGAGCAGCCGGAGCGGCAGCGCTCGGGCTGACCGCGGTGCACGGACATCGCAGTGCCGACGATCCGGTGCTCGCCGAGCTGATCGACGACGTGGTGGCGCTGCACGCGCCGGCCCTCACGCGTGCGCTCGATGCGACGACGGACCGGTCCGCGAGGTGAGGGGCTCGGCCGGGCTCACGGGTTGGTAGCGTTGCGGTCCGACGCAGGGCCCGAGGAGGCTCCCACCATGAAGAAGCTGCTGGACTCCTGGGCCGGTATCGGCCTCATCGCCGTCGTGCTCGCCGCGCTCGGAGCCGTCTGGGCACAGACGACCGTCTGAGCCGCCGGCCGACCCCGGACGTCCGTCCGCGTTAGGCTGCCTCCGTGCCCGCGGGGAGCGGGTGCACGGTCCGTCCGGGAGGCACACCATGGCACCTGCACGCATCCTTGTCCTGCTCGCGCTGATCTTCGCGTCGGGGCCGCTGCAGTGGAACTACGTCAACAACCGCTTCACGCTCGAGGACTCGGCGCTGACCTGGCTCGCGCTCGTCGCGCTCGCCGTGGTCTTCGTCGTCGCGGTCGGCTATGGACGTGACCGCCGCCACGCGACCCCCGTCCTCGTCGTCGAGGCGATCCTCGCCCTCGTGCTGGCGGCCGTCCCGCCGCTCGTCTGGCTCGGGCTGGCCGTGGAGTCGGGGTCGGGCCTGCTCCAGACGTGGAGCCGGGCCATGGGAGGCACCTCAGGAGCCGCCTACGCGCAGGTACTGGCCGTCGTGTGGCTGGTCACGGCCGTCCGGACGTTCCGCTCCCAGCGCCGCTGACCGCGCCGTCAGGACCTGGCTGCAGGGCGGAGCTGCCGGCAGGGGCTCCGTGGCGGAGCTGACGGGCGTCGAGGGAATGCTGCAGGTCCCGGCGGCGTTCTCCTTGACGCGCGCCGAGACGCGCTGACACGCGCTGAGACGCGCCGGCACGCGACAGGAGCGACGGATGACGACCCTTCAGGCACTCCGGGGCTGGACCGCACGTCGCTGGGGTGCCGCGGCGCTCGCCTCGCTGGGGTCGCTCGTCCTCCTCGGCATCCCGACGGCGATGATCCCCAACCCGGTCTTCGCGCGCCAGATCGAGGCGCCGGTCTGGACCTACCCCTCGCTCGTCGTGACCGCGCTGCTCGCCGGCCTCCTCCTCGCGACCTACGTGCGGGCCGAGCGGGCGGGGAGCGCCGACGGCAGCGCGCTCGAGGAGGCGTCGCCGGAGGAGGCGCGCTCGTTCACCGTCGGCGGGCTGCTCTCGTTCTTCGCGATCGGCTGTCCGACCTGCAACAAGCTCGTGCTCGTCGCGCTCGGGTCGAGCGGAGCCATCACCTGGTTCGAGCCGGTCCAGCCCGTGCTCGCCGTCGCGGGTATCGGCATCCTCGTGTGGGCGCTGCGCCGCAGGCTCGCCGGTGAGGTCTCCTGCCCGGTGCCGGCCGCGCAGCGCTGAGGCCGTCCAAGAAGCGCTGAGGCCGTCCGCGCAGCGCTGCGCGCCGCTGCTCGGCGCCGCTGCTCGGCCGTGTCAGGAGCCTGCGGTCCCGCCCTCGACGGTGCGGTCCTCGCTGCGGGCGGCGACCGCGGCGGCCGTGCCCGCGAGGGACACGATCAGGTCACCCTCCTGCAGCGGCATCGAGCCCGGCTCGTCGATACGCAGCAGCCTCCCGGACCGCAGCACCGCGACGGGGACCTGCCCCTCGGTCGCGCCCGCCTGACGCCCGACCTCCATCGCGTCGACCCTGCGCTCGACGAGCATCAACCCGTGCGCCGTGTCGAGCAGGTCCTCGACGACGCGCGCCGTGTCGGGGTGGCGGCTCGAGATCCCGAGCAGGCGGCCGGCGGTCTCGGAGGACGTCACGACCGAGGTCGCTCCGGACTGCTCGAGCAGGTGGCGGTTCTCGTCCTCCCGGACGGCCGCGACGATCGACGCCTTCGGGGCGGGCTCGCGGGCGGTGAGGGTCGTCAGCACGGCGCTGTCGTCACGGTCGGTCGCGACGATGATGGCTCGGGCACGCTCGGCGTGGGCCTCGCGCAGCGTCGCCGTGCGCGTCGAGTCGCCGACGACGACCGTGTAGCCGTCCCGCGTCGCCTCGCCCGCCGCGCGACGGTCCGGCTCGATGATGGCGATCTCCGCCTTGCGGGCGCCGTCGTCGCGCAGGGCACGGGCGGCTGCACGGCCCTTCACGCCGTAGCCGCAGATCACGTAGTGGTCGTCCACGTCAGCCCTCCACCGGCGTCGCCGGAAGTCGTCGCGCCAGCGCTCCGTCAGCAGCTCGATGGTGGTGCCGAGCAGGAGGAGCAGGAACAGGATCCGTGCGGGGGTCACGATCAGGAGTGTCGCGAGCCGCGCCCCGTCCGTCACGGGCGTGATGTCGCCGTACCCCGTCGTGGTGACGCTGACCGACGCGTAGTACAGCGCCGAGAGGAACGTGACGGCCCCCCCACGGTCGTCGACGTAGCCGTCGCGACCGAGCCAGACCGTCAGCGCCACGATGAAGAGGAGGGTGACGGCCAGCAGGCCTCGCATGGCGAGCTGGTGGAACGGCCCCCGCTCCCGCCCGCCACGTGCCATGAGGACGGAGCCGCGCGGCACTCCGCGCTCCTGCAGGTCCATCGCACCGTCCTGTTCCGGCCTGTCCGGTCCTCCGGGTCGATCCTGCCCCCGGCGGTCACCTGACGCTACCAACTCCTCGCCCTACCCTCACGTGCATGTCCACCCTCCGAGCGCTCCGCCCCCGCAGCGAACGTCGCCGCTCCCGCATCGCGGCCGGTGGCCTCCTCGTGCTCGCAGGGCTCGTCCTCGCCGCCCTGCCGGCCCCGGGCGCGTCCGCCGCGCCATCGCCCGGTGCCGGCGCGGTCCATGTCGTCGTGGTCGACGGCGAGATCGACCTGGGGATCGCTGCCCTGATGGAACGGGCGGTCCGAGAGGCGGGGGCCGACGGTGCCGCCATGCTCGTCGTCCGCATCGACACGCCGGGAGGACGGCTCGATGCCGTGCTCCGCATGCGCGACGCGCTCCTCGGAGCGGCCGTGCCGACGGTCGCGTTCGTGGACCGTGACGCGTTCAGTGCAGGTGCGCTGGTCGCCATCGCCGCCGAGCGCATCTGGGTCGCGCCGGGCGCCGTCATCGGTGCGGCGACGCCGGTGCTCGGGGACGGCTCGAGCGCCGACGAGAAGACCCTCTCGGCCGTGCGGGCCGTGTTCCGCTCGACGGCGAGCGAGCGTGGGAGGGACCCGCTCGTCGCCGAGGCGATGGTCGACCCCGCGGTCATCGTCGAGGGCCTCGTCGGCCCCGGCGAGCTCGCCACCCTCGACGTCGGGCAGGCGCTCGAGCAGGGCTACGCGGACGGCGTGGTGGCGGACCTCCCTGCGCTCCTCGTCGAGCTCGGGCTGGCCGACGCGCCACGTGTCGACGTCACGCCGGCGCTCGCGGAGCGCCTCGTCCGTGTGCTGACCGGTGGGATCGTCGCCGGGCTGCTGCTGACCGTAGGCATCTGGCTGCTGGTCGGCGACGTCCTGGGCGGCGGCGGGGTCGGTCTCGGCGCGACCCTCGGCTCGCTCGCGATCGCGACGTTCCTGTTCGGACATCTGCTCGCAGGCCTTGCGGGCCTCGAGTCCGTCATCCTGATGGTGCTCGGTGTCGCCCTGATCCTCGTGGAGGTCCTCGTGCTCCCTGGTGTCGGTATCGCCGGCGTGCTCGGCGTCCTCTCGCTCCTCGGTGGGGCGACGCTCGCGATGGTGGACCGTGACGTCGACGTCGTGCCGCGTGCCGCCTTCATCACCGCCTTCAACGTCGCGGGCCTCGCCTTCCTCGCAGCCGTCCTGCTGCTGCTCGGCGTGCTGTGGTTCCTCGGCCGGGGCACCCGCACCCGCGGGCCGCAGCAGGAGGACCGTCCGGTGCGGCATCGCGAGCGTCTCGTGCTCGCCACCGACGTCGGTGGGGCACATGCGGAGGGACTCGTCGGTACGCGAGGTGTCGCGCTCACCGACCTGCGACCCGCTGGTGCCGCGGAGATCGACGGCGAGCGCATCGACGTCGTCGCCGAGGCCGGGTTCCTCGCGGCCGGCTCGCCCCTCGTCGTTGTCGTGGACGAGGGCTACCGTCGGGTCGTCCGCCTTCAGCGCGAGGACCCCCGCTGACCGCCCGACCCAAGACCACCCGACCCGAACCGCGTCATCCGACAGAGGGCCACACCCCCAGGAGGGCAACCCCATGAACGAGCTGATCGTCGCCGCACCCGTCCTGCTCATCGTCGTCGTCGTCGCGCTGCTGTTCTACGTCGTCCCGGTCGGGCTGTGGGTCACTGCCCTGTTCAGCGGTGTCCGCGTCTCGCTGCTCACCCTCGTCGGCATGCGGCTGCGCAAGGTCGTCCCTGCCGACATCATCCGTCCGCTCATCAGCGCGACGAAGGCCGGCATCAGCCTCGACGTCGGGCAGATGGAGGCGCACTTCCTCGCCGGTGGTGACGTCCGACGGGTCGTCGGTGCGCTCATCAGCGCCGACCGTGCCAACATCGAGCTGCCGTGGAAGCGCGCGACCGCCATCGACCTCGCCGGTCGTGATGTGCTCCAGGCCGTGCAGGTGAGCGTGAACCCGAAGGTCATCGAGACGCCGCGCATCGCCGCGGTGGCGAAGGACGGCATCCAGGTCATCGCGATCGCACGCGTCACCGTGCGGGCCAACATCGAGCGGCTCGTCGGTGGTGCCGGGGAGGAGACGATCATCGCCCGCGTCGGGGAGGGGACGGTGTCGTCCATCGGCTCCGCGGACAGCCACAAGGACGTCCTCGAGAACCCCGACGGGATCTCCAAGCGCGTGCTCGAGCGTGGCCTCGATGCGGGCACGGCCTTCGAGATCCTCTCCATCGACATCGCCGACGTCGACGTCGGCCGCAACATCGGTGCCGAGCTGCAGACCGATCAGGCCGAGGCCGACAAGCGCATCGCCCAGGCGAAGGCCGAGGAGCGGCGTGCGATGGCCGTCGCGCGCGAGCAGGAGATGCGTGCCGCCGTCGTCGAGGCGGAGGCGCAGGTCCCGATGGCCCTCGCCGAGGCGCTGCGGTCCGGCCGTATCGGCGTGATGGACGCCTACCGGATGGAGAACATCCAGGCGGACACGCGGATGCGCGGCACCATCGGGGGCGATGACCAGCCCGAGGTCAGCCAGTGAGCCAGGGCTCACCTGTCTCCCGCTTCTTCACCGACCTCCGGACGGAGCTCGCTCAGGCCGTCCAGGAGCTGGCCTCCGACGGCCGGCCGGCGAGCGGGTCGACGTCCGCTCCGCAGCCACCGCCGCCTCCGGCGGGCCCCCCTCGGAGCCGGGCTCCTGTCCGCGAGGTTCCCGCGCCCCAGGGCGTGCCCGCTCCCCGGAGTGCTCCCGCTCCCCGGAGTGCTCCCGCACCGCGGAGTGCTCCCGCACCGCGTGAGGCTCCGGCGCCCCGCGAGCCGCGAGGCCCCCGAGAGGCGCGGGCTGCTGCGCCGGAGATGCCGGTGCCGCGGTACGGGACCGGTACGCGTGGGGTGTCGCCGGTCGCTCCAGCGGTCCTCCGCACGGTCCGCACGCCGGCGGAGCTCCGTGCGGCCATCATCGTCTCGGAGCTGCTCGGTCCGCCGCGTGCGCTCCGGCCCTACGGCCTCGGTCCTGCCTGAAGCTCGGCTGATGCTCAGGCGGGCCGAGGGCCCGCCATGCGATCGCCGCCGTCGGACCCAACCCGCTCACGGGTGAGCGAGGGACGGCTCGCGAAGGCGCCGAGCAGGATGACGCTCACCGCGACGAGCAGCGCGACGTCCTCGCTGAACGCGTCGGACAGCACGCCGGACAGCGCGGCCGCGACGGGGCGCGATCCGAGGAACGCGATGGACCACAGCGCCATGATGCGCCCCCGGAGCGCATCGGGGACACGCTGCTGGATGCCGGTCGTGAAGGCCGTGAGGGAGAGGGTCATGCCCGCGCCGGCGGGGACCATCGTGGCGGCGGCGAGCGCCGGCGTGGTGGCGATGGTCAGGGGGGCGAGTCCCACGGCGAGCACGACGAGGCCGATCGTCCCGGACCGCTCGAGGCCGATCCGGCGGCGCAGGCGAGGCTGGAACGTGAAGCCGAGGATCGCTCCGACGCCGAACGCCGACGCGATGAGCCCGACCACGTCGCCGCCGCCACCGAGGCCGTCGGCGAACGCGGGGGCGAGCGTGATGACCGGGTCGACGCCCATCCCGACGATGGTGACGCCCACGAGCAGCCACGCGACCGGGCGGTCCCGCGCGAGGTGGGCGATCGCGAGCATGATGCGGGTGTCACGGCGGGAGCCGTTGCTCGGTACCCGGTCGCGGCGGAACATCAGCAGGCCGTAGGTCGCCTGCAGCAGCGACGTGACCGTGAAGGTCACGGTCGGTCCCGTGGTGGTGATGAGCAGCGCTCCCACGGCCGGTCCGAGCGCCCGAGCGACGGTCATGGGGACCGAGGAGATCGCGATCGCCGTTGCGAGCTCTGACCGCCGCACCAGGGAGGGCAGGAGCGCCTGCGAGGCGGGTCCGCCGACGGCGAAGCCGACGCCGACGATCGTCGCACCGAGGACCACGACGTAGGCGCCGGTCGTGCCGGAGAGCCCCGGGCCGGCGGACCATACGGCGAGCAGTCCGGTTCCGAGCGCCGTCGTCATCGTCCCGGCGACGAGCTGACGTCGACGGTCGCTGCGGTCCGCCCGCGCACCGCTCCAGGGGGTGAGCAGGATCTGGGGCGCGAACTGCCCGATGGTGATCGCTGCGACGAGGGTGGTCGACCGGGTGAGCTCCCACACGATGATGGCGGCCGCGACGTTGTGGATCCACACCGCCATGGTGGCGACGATCTGCCCGATGAAGAACGGTCCGAACACGCCGTCCCGCAGCAGCTCGGGGATGCGGCGGGCGGCACCGCCGGCGGGGGCGGTGGCTGCAGGGTCGCGGTCAGTCACGGTCGCCCTCCTCCAGTGCTCGGAAGCCGGTGACGAGCAGCCCGAGCAGACGCTGGAGCTCGTTCACGTCCGCGCGTGGCCAGCCGCTGGTGACCTCGTCGAGCATCTCGCGGCGGGAGGTCGCGAGCTCCGCGAGCAGTCCCCGGCCGAGGTCGGTGAGGCGCAGCGTGGTACGGCGCCGGTCGTCGGGATCGGGGGAGCGGTCCAGGAGCCCGTCGAGCACGCGCTGCTCGACGAGCCGCGACGCGGTCGACGGGTCGATGGCCAGGGTGGCTGCGACCTCACCGATGCTCGGTGGGGCATCGGCCTGGTCGACGGCATGGAGGACACGGACGGTGGAGAGCTCGACGCGGCGGCCGAGCGGGCCGAGCAGACGGCGGCGGTAGCCGGGCCGGTTCACGAGCCTCCGGACCTCGAGCAGCGCGTGGTCGAGGTCGACGAGCTCGCGGTGCTCGTCGGGGGCGGTCATGGCGGCTCCGTCAGCAGGGCTTCAGGTCTATGTATGCATCATACATAGGAAACGGCAGCCGTGTGTGCCCCGTCCAGCAGGGTCGACCGGGTGAGCCGCGCTGGATCAGCCGCGCTGGATCCCGGCGTCCTTCGCGCGTGAGAGCTCGCTGAGCGCGGCCCGGTGGGCGTCGAGCGCGGCGGTCAGCGCAGCGTCTCCCCGTGCGAGGATGCGCACCGCCAGCAGGCCGGCGTTGTGCGCCGTGCCGATCCCCACCGTTGCGACGGGGACGCCCGCGGGCATCTGCACGATCGAGAGGAGCGCATCGAGTCCGTCGAGTCGGCCGGAGGGGACCGGGACACCGATGACCGGCAGCGGCGTCACCGAGGCGAGCATGCCGGGCAGGTGCGCCGCACCCCCGGCGCCGGCGATCAGGACCTCGAGGCCACGCGATCCGGCGTCGCGCCCGTAGGCGAGCATCGCCTCCGCGTCGCGGTGCGCGGAGACGACCCGGACCTCGTGCGTGATGCCGAACTCCTCGCACACGTCCGCGGCCGCCCGCATGACCGCGAGGTCGGAGTCGCTGCCCATCACGATGCCGACGCGTGACGTCCGTCCGGTCCCCGTCGTCCCCGTCGTCCCCGCGGTCCCCGCCATGGCCGTCACCCCTGTCGTCGTGTCCCGGTGAGGGCGGCCGCAGCCTCCCGCGCCGCTCCGAGCGCCACCTCGGCATCGTCGCCGAGGACCGTCACGTGCCCGATCTTACGTCCCGGTCGGGAGGCCTTGCCGTAGAGGTGCACGGCTGCGCCCGGGACCTCGAGCGCGATCGGCACGCGTGCGGCGACGTCCGAACCGTCCACGCCGAGGACGTTCACGGTCGCTGCGAACGGTGCGGTCATCGCCGTGTCCCCGAGCGGCCAGTCGAGCACCGCGCGCAGGTGGTTGGTGAACTGCGACGTCGCGCTGCCCTCGATCGTCGCATGGCCGGAGTTGTGCGGCCGCACCGCGATCTCGTTGACGAGCACCGCCCCGTCGTCCGTGACGAACTGCTCGACGGCGAGCATGCCGACCGCGTCGATGCCCTCCGCGACCCGCATCGCGATGTCGACCGCTCGCGCCGCCACGTCGGGCGGTACGCGGGCCGGCATGAGGAGCTCGTGGCAGATCCCGTCGCGCTGCAGCGTCTCGACGACGGGGTACACCGCGGTCTCCCCACCGGGCCGGCGTGCGAGGATGACGGCGAGCTCGAGGGCGATGGGGACCCGCTGCTCGACGATCCACTCGCCGCCGCGCGCGAGCACCGTGTCGAGCGCCCGGCGGTCCGCGACCACCACGACGCCCCGACCGTCGTAGCCGCCGGTGCGGGCCTTCGCGACCAGCGGCCAGTCGTGGGCGCGTCCGAGCTCGTCGACCGCATCGTCGTCGGATGCGACGGCATGGGCGGGTCCCGGCAGGCCGAGCGACGCGAACGTCTCGCGCGCGACGAGCTTGTCCTGGGCGACGCGCAGAGCGGTCGGTGACGGACGGACCGCGACGCCGTGCGCTGCGAGCGACGCGAGCGCACCCGTGTCGACGAGCTCATGGTCGAGGGTCACGACGTCGACGGCTCCCGCGAGCCGGCGGATCGCGGCCGGGTCGTCGGCGGTCCCGAGGACCGCGGAGGCGCCGGCGCGTACCGCCGGCTCGTCGTCGCTCGTCGCGAGAACGGTCAGGTGCACGCCGAGGTCGATGGCCGCGCGCTGCGTCATCCGGGCGAGCTGGCCCGCCCCGACCATCCCTACGCGCGCGGACGTCCCTGCCGGAGCGCTCACCGTGCGCCGGGGACCGCGGCCACGATGGCCGGCTCGAGCGTGTCGAGCACGAGCTCGCAG
This sequence comes from Nitriliruptoraceae bacterium, assembly GCA_007116505.1. Next base: position 18,835 of record SKII01000108.1, on the reverse strand, counting down.
GTCGATGCGACGTGCACGTGCGCGTGCCCGACACGCTCCGCCGGTCCGACGCCCACGACGCGCATGCCGGCCGCGATGCCCGCATCGACCCCCGACCCGGCGTCCTCCACGACGACGCAGGCCGACGGGTCGACGTCGAGCATGCGGGCTGCGGCGAGGAAGATGTCGGGCGCCGGCTTCGGTGCGCCTGCGGATCCGTCGGCGACGGCGTCGAAGAGGTCGGTGATGCCGATGCGGTCGAGCACGAGGTCGGCGTTGCGCGACGACGACCCGACCGCGACCCTCCAGCCCCGGGCCTCGGCGGCGAGGAGCAGGTCGATGATCCCGGGGAGCACGTCGCGCAGCGTGAGCGAGCCGAGCGCCTCCACGTAGCGCTCGTTCTTGTCGGCCAGCATCCGCTCGAACGTCGGCCCGTCGACCTCGCGGTCGCCGAGGAGCTCGCGCAGGGAGTCGCCGCGCGAGCGACCGCGCGTCCGCTCGTAGGCGTCGTGGCGGAACGGGACGCCATGCTCCTCGAGCATCGCGCGCCAGGCGGCCTCGTGCTGCTGCGCGGTGTCGGTCACGACTCCGTCGAGGTCGAGCACGAGCGCGTTCGGGGCAGGGCTGCTCGGCATCGCGTTCCTCGTCGTGTGCGGGTCGTCCGCCCGGGAGTCTGCCACACCGAGCGGGGCACGAGCCGGCAGGTCCCCGCCCGTCAGGCCGCAGGTGCGTCCGTGGCGGTGGCCGGGACGATGGAGGTGACGGTGGCGCCGGGTCCGACGCTCCGGCGACCGTCGGGGAGCGTCACGTCGACCGGTCCTGGTGCGTCCGCGCCCGCGGTGACGCTGACGCACCCATGGGTCACCTCCACGTCGAGGGTGGCTCCGCGCACGCGGACGCGGAAGGCGAGCCCGTCCCAGCGCTCGGGGAGGCGCGGCAGGATGGCCACGTGGTCGTCGTGGACGTGGACGCCACCGAAGCCGAGGACCGCCACCTGCCACGACGCGCCGGCCGCCGCCGTGTGGATGCCGCCGATGAAGGTCCCGCCGGAGACCTGCTTGGCGTCGGCGAGCAGGTCGACGAGCGCGCCGCGCAGGAAGAGCTCCTCGGCGAGGCGCGTGCGCCCCAGGCGTGCTGCGACCAGCGCGTGCGCGGGCCGCGACAGGGAGGAGCCGTGCTGCGTGCGCGGCAGGTAGTGGTCGAGGTTCGCCGCGACGACCGTGTCGTCGTAGCGGTCCGGATGGTCCATGAGCAGCTGGACGACGTCAGCCTGCTTGATGACCTGGGTGTGCACCGCCACGCCGGCCGGCCAGCCCCAGTACTCGCCCGGGTCGAGCAGGCGCGCGGCGACCTCGTCGGGGCGCACGTCCTCGAGGTCGTGGTAGCCGGCGAACTGCTCGACGACGAGCGTCGCGGGGTCGGGCAGGACCTCGACGAGCCCTTCGCGGATCCGCTCCCAACCGCTGCGCTCGTCGTCGCTCAGCCCGATCGACTCGGCCAGCTCCGCGAGCCGATCGGGGTCGTCGGATCGCAGCTCGTCGTGGAGGCGGCAGGCGATGTCGAGCGCGAGGCGGGACTGCTCGAGGCTGTAGGGGTTGTCGTCGACGTTCTCGTGGTACTCGTCGGGTCCGAGCAGGCGCAGCAGATGGAAGCGCCCGTCGGCCGGTCGGAGGTGCACGAAGGAGGCGAGGAAGCGGGCGACCTCGAACACGATCTCCGCACCGGGCCCGTGCAGGAACGCGCGGTCGTCGGTCGTCCGCACGTAGCGGTCGATCGCGACGACGAGGTCGGGCGCGACGTGCATCTGCCAGTCGTTGAAGTGCTGGCGCGTCGGTCGACCGGTGTGGACGTCGACGAAGAAGAAGTCGGGGCACAGCTCGTCGCCGGTCTCGCCGGAGACCCACGCGGGGAACGCGCCCGCGTACCCGAGACGCGCGGCCTTGCGCCGCGAGCCGTCGAGCGTGTGGTGCCGGTAGGAGAGCAGCGAGCGTGCGACCTCCGGGCGGGTGTGCATCCACATCGGCAGGTTGTAGATCTCCTGGTCCCAGAACGCCGCCCCCTGGTAGGCCTGCGTCGACAGTCCCCGTGCGCCGAGCGGCAGGTGCGTCGCATGCATCGGCGTCGCCATGACGGCATGGGCGAGGTTGAAGCGCAGCACGACGCGGGAGACGACGTCGCCGTCGATCCGCACGTCGAGGTCCTCCCACAGCGCGTCCCACGCGGCGGTGTGCTCCGCATGCAGCGCGGCATGGCCGGCCGAGCGGGCCCGCCGGGCATGCTCGAGCGCGGCGCCACGCACGCGGTCGCGGTCCGCGTGCGCGCGTGGGCGCTCGGGTCCCCGGTGGATCGCCGGCGCGACGAGGTCGTGTCCCGTCACGACGACCATGCACTGCACGACCTCGATGCTCCCCGCCTCGCCGACGATCAGCTCGAGCGTCCGGCGGGGTCGCAGCGGGTCGGTGGTGTCGACCGCCCCGGTGGCCGTGGGGTCAGCGCCGGCCGGCATGCCGATGACCTCGACGGTCTGCGCCACGGCGACGGGGAGGCCCCGCTCGCCCGTCGTGGCGGTGACGACGAGGGTCCCGCCGACGTCCTCGGCCCGATGGTCGACCAGGTGCTCGCCGTTGAGGCTCCAGACGGTGCCGACGATCGCCGCCTCGAACGTCAGCGCGGTCCCCGGCGGTGCGGTCACCGTCTGGCGCTGCACGACTAGGTGCCGGTCCGCGAGCGAGGCGAAGCGCCGCTCGTGCAGCGTCACCGTCCCGGCCGGGTGCTCGAGGAGCAGCCGGTGATGCTGCTCGACGCGGCGGACGTCGAGGTCGCGGGTGGACGCCGCCTCGGCCGGCTGCGGCTGGTCGTGCGCGAGCAGCAGCGGGGTGCCGTCCGCCAGGCGCCACCGCGCCCACAGCGCATCGGGCACCGTGCACAGCTCCGTCCAGGCGCTGCCGGGGACCGTGTCCCACGTGTCGTGCACGACGCATCCGACGGTGGCGTCGGCCTCCCAGCCCGCGCACGTGCCGCGGTAGGCCAGCGCTCCGTTGCCCGTCAGGTGGGCCGAGGCGAGGGCGACGACGCGGGAGGGGTCGTGCCCGTCCTCGACGACCCACCAGCCGTCCGCGACGCCCACCGGACCGTCGAGGAGGTAGGTGCGTCCCGGTGCCTCGTCCGTCGTGGCCACGCGCGCCATGGTCACGCCGCGGTGTCGCCGACCGGTGCACGGCTCGTGCGCTCGTGGGCGGCGCGCATGGACGGGGAGGTCCCCGTGGTGAGCCGCATGACCCGCAGCGTCATGCCCGCCTGGGCCCGCATGGCCGGTGCGACGCGCGTGGTCGCGTCGAGCTCGAGCGCGTGGCGCAGCTCGGGGGAGAGCGAGCCGATCGCTCCGAGCAGCAGGGACTGGTAGCCGCCGCGCGCGACGACGGGGATCGGCGGCCAGCGGAGGAAGGCGAGCGCCTCGCGGCCCTGGTAGTTGATGCCGATCTCGTCGTCGAAGCTCGCGAGCACGGCGTCGAGCTCCGCGACGGTGAGCGGCAGATGGTCCGGTGCGATCAGGGAGAGCTCGCCGTCGAGCTCGCCGGCACGGAACGCGTCGCGGACCTCGGGGTCGCGCAGCATGCGAAGGTCGACCGCCGGGTCCAGCAGCGCGCCGATGCGGGACTGCTCGGCGACGAAGCGGTCCTCCTCGTCACGGGTGAGGACGTCGGGTGCCCAGAGGCGGTGCGCAGCGAGGAAGCTCGAGGTGAGCGCGATCGAGACCCACACGAGCAGCCGCGGGTCGTCCGCGCGGTACGGCCGTCCGTCCGGCGCGGTGCCGACGACCCGAGGGTGCACGGCGCGCACACGACCGGCGACGGCGATCGCCTCTGCGGTCGAGCCGAACGCGGACGTCGTGACGTAGGCGGAGGTGCGCTGCAGCCGGCCGAGCGGGTCCTCGCGGAACGCCGAGTGGTCGAACACGCCGGCCATCGCGAGGGGATGGCTGACCTGCGTGAGCAGGCCACGGATGCCACCGGCGATGGCCGCCGGTTCGCCGATGACGCGCCACGTGGGGGAGCCCGGGCCGGCCAGTCCGGGGTCCCCGGGATCGCGGTCCGGATCGAACGGCGGCGGGCCGAACATCCGCGTGAGGACCCGGCGCACGGCGTCGCGCACCACGGGCAGGCCCGGTGCGCCCAGCGTCCCCTGGGAGATGGTCTCGGACATCGACGTCCCCGTCCGCTGTCAGGTGCCGGAGGGGCGGGAGCACCCCAACGACGTGCCTCGAGGATATGCCGTCGGCCTCAGGGCTCCGTCGCGTCGCCGTAGCCGGCGAGCACGTCGACGAGGCGCAGCTGGAGCGGGACGGACGCGGTGGGTTCGGATGCCGAGGCCGGACCGGATGGCGTCGCCGGAGCGGGTCGCCCGGTCAGGTGCGTCCACCACCAGCGCATACCGCGCGGTGCGGACCGCACCCCGAGATCCGTGAGGCTCACGTCGAGACGTCCGAGGAACGCGACCTCGCCGACCACGGTGTCGACGGCGACGCGGACGCGCGGGTCCGCCGGGTAGTCCTCGCGGAGCGCAGCGATGACCCCTGCACGGGTGTCGAGCGTGCGGTAGTCGCGGAGGGCGGGGCCGGGCTCCGGGGCCTCGGACGCGCTGGGCGGGACGAGGTCGGGGTGGTCGCCGGACCAGTCGGGGAAGTCCCTGCTCCTGCCACCCCTCGCTGCGGGGGCTGCGGGGGCTGCGGGGGCTGTGCCGGGCGCGGCGGTGGAGAGGAGTCGCCGGCACTCCCTCCAGACGAGGCGCTGTCGGGCCAGCCAGTCCCAGGCGTAGGCGGGAGGTCCCGTGCTCGCCACCGCGCGACCTCCCCGTCGTCCGTACGCACCGCAGCGTAACGACGACGGGTGGCCTGCAGCGGCCAGTTGACCAGTGCTGTGAGGTAAGGGTAACCTTAGTGAAGGAAGTCACGAGGGGTCATCCCGGACCCCCATGGAGAACACCGAGGAGATCCCCCGATGTCATCCCCGTTGCGGAACCCACGCTCGGTCGCAGCGCTCGCCGCCCTCACGCTGGTCCTCGCCGCATGTGGCGGCACCGACGACACCGCCGTGGCGCCCGAGGACGCGCCCGGGCCGCTCGTCATCTACTCGGGTCGCAACGAGAACCTCATCGGGGGCTTCCTCGAGGACTTCACCGCGGCGACGGGGATCACCGTCGAGGTCCGCTACGGCGACACGGCCGAGCTCGCCATCCAGATCCTCGAGGAGGGGACCCGCTCGCCCGCCGACGTCTACTTCGGACAGGACGCCGGTGCGCTCGGTGCGCTCCAGGCAGCCGGCCGCCTCGCCGTGCTCCCCGCTGACGTGGTCCAGCTCGTCGACCCTCGCTACCGGTCCCGGGAGGACCGCTGGACCGGCATCACCGGACGGTCGCGCAACCTCGTCGTCAACACGGACCTGCTCGATGCCGCGGAGCTGCCCGACAGCGTGTTCGGTCTGACCGACCCGAGGTGGTCGGGCCTCGTCGGCTGGGCGCCGGAGAACGGGTCCTTCCAGGCCTTCGTGACCGCGATGCGCGTCGTCGAGGGGCAGGACGTCGCCCGCGACTGGCTCGCTGGGATGCTCGCGAACGGGGTGACTCCCTACCGCAACAACACGACGCTCGTCGAGGCGGTCGGTCGCGGGGAGGTCGCGATCGGACTCACGAACAACTACTACCTCCCGCGGTTCACGACCGAGGACCCGGGCTTCCCGGTGGTGAACGTCTACCTGCCCGGCGACATCGGTGGCATCGTCAACGTCGCCGGGGCGGGCATCGTCGACTCGAGCGCACGCCCGCGCGCTGCGGCCGAGTTCATCCGCTTCATGCTCTCCGAGCAGGTCCAGGACGACTTCGGGTCCCGTGTCGACGCGGCGGAGTTCCCGCTGCGCATCGGCATCGACTCGACGCTCCTGCCGACCCTCGACTCGCTCGGGGCCCCCGACGTCGACCTGTCCCTGCTCGAGGATCTACAGGGCACGCTCACGCTCCTGCAGGAGGTCGGCGCCTTCGCGAGCTGAGGCCGCCGGGGACGAGGACACGGTGGCGACACCCGCGATCGAGGGGCCCGCGGCGCATCTGCGCGCCACGGGCCCCTCGCGTGCGGTCCGGCGCGGTCGCGGCGGGCTCGGCGTGCCGGTCTCGGTCCGGCTGCCGGCGCTGCTCGTCGCAGCATCCATGCTGGTGCCGGTCGCCTACCTCGTCCTCGTCGCAGCGCAGCTGCCGCCGGACCGCATCCTCGCGATCGCCCTCGAGCCCGCCACGCTGGAGCTCGTGGGGCGATCGATCGGTCTCGCGCTCACCGTCACCGCAGCGAGCGTCCTCATCGCCGTGCCCGTCGCGTGGCTGACCGAGCGGACCGACCTTCCGGCTCGGCGCACCCTCGGCGTGGCCGTCGCGCTCCCGCTCGTGATCCCGACCTACGTCGGTGCGTTCGCGCTGGTGTCGGCCCTCGGCCCCGGCGGTCTCGTCGCCGACCTGACCGGCTGGACCCCCCCGTCGCCCTACGGGTTCCGTGGCGCCGCGGTGGCCCTCACGCTGTTCTCCTATCCCTACGTCCTGCTCACCGTCCGTGGTGCGCTCCGAGGGCTCGACCCGTCGCTCGAGGAGGCGTCGAGGACGCTCGGCCGCGGACCGCTCGTCACGTTCCTCCGGGTCGTGCTGCCGCAGCTCCGCCCGTCGATCGCTGCGGGCGGTCTGCTCGTGTCGCTCTACGTGCTCAGCGACTTCGGGGCGGTCGCCATGCTGCGGACGCAGACCTTCACGCGTGCGATCTTCCTCCAGTACCGGACCGCCTTCGACCGGGCGCCCGCCGCGGTCCTCGGCATCATGCTGGTGCTGATCACGCTCCTCGTCCTCGCGCTCGAGGCGCGCGCCGGGCGTGCTCAGCGCACGAGCCTGGCCCGCCGCGGTCCGGCACGTCCCGCCCCGCGCATCCCGCTCGGTGCATGGCGCTGGCCCGCGGCGCTGCTCGTCGGGGCGGTCCTGCTCGTCGCGCTCGTGCTGCCGCTCCTCGTCGTCGGGTGGTGGCTCGTGCGGGGACTCGCCGCCGGGCAGCAGGTCGATGCCGCCATCGCCCCGATGCTCCGCACGCTCGGCGTCGCGGCGCTCGGGGCCGTCGCCGCGACGCTCGCAGCCCTGCCCGTCGCGCTGTGGTCGTCGCGGGACGCGTCCATCCCGTCGCGGATCACGGAGCGCGTCTCGCACGTCGGGTACGCGCTGCCCGGCATCGTCGTCGCCTTCGCGCTCGTGTACTTCGGGATCCGCGCGGCTCCCGCGCTCTACCAGACGGTCTGGATGCTCGTGATCGCCTACGTCGTGCTCTTCCTCCCGCAGGCGATCGGAGCGCAGCGCGCGTCGCTGCTGCAGGTCGACGCGGACGTGGACGCGGCGGCGCGCACGCTGGGCGCTTCGCCCGGCGCCGTCGTGAGGCGCGTGCTCCTGCCCCTCGGACGGAGCGGGATGATCGGCGGTGCGACGCTCGTGTTCCTGACGATCGTGAAGGAGCTGCCCGCCACGCTCCTGCTCGCACCGGCCGGCTTCAGCACGCTCGCGACACGCGTGTGGTCGGCGACCGAGGAGGCCTTCTACACGCGCGCCGCGCTGCCGGCGATGCTGCTCGTGCTCGTCGGATCGTTGCCGCTCGCGGTGTCGATGGTCCGCCAGGAGCGCCGCTCCGGTGCGGCGTCGCGCGCCGCAGGCCGCTCGATCAGACGGGGAAGGTGACGACGGGTCCGTGCACGGTCAGCCGTGCCCTGTCGCCCCGCTGGAGGTCGAGCTCCGGCCCGCACCGCGCACGGACGTTCGTCCCGTCATCGAGCACGACCTCGACGAGCGCGTCGTGGCCGTGGAAGGTGACGTGCTGCACCGTCGCCGGCCCGTCGAGGTCCCGGCGGAGCTCCACGGACTCGGGGCGCAGCACGACCGACACGCGCTCCGCCGCCACCGTCTCGCTGGTCGCGAGCCGGCCCACGGGGGAGTCGACCAGGAAGCTCGCGGCGCGGGTGGCAGGGACCAGCACCGCGTCACCGATGAACGCAGCGACCTCGCGCGTCGCGGGCGAGCGGTAGAGGCTGCGCGGCTCGGCGACCTGGTGGAGCGCCCCGGCGAACATGACGCCGACACGGTCGGTGATGGAGAGGGCCTCCTCCTGGTCGTGGGTGACCAGCAGCGCCGTCTGTCCCGCCTCCTTGAGGATGCGACGGACGTCCTCGCGCACCGACGCGCGCATCGCCGCGTCGAGCGAGGAGAACGGCTCGTCCATCAGGAGCAGGCTCGGCCGGGGTGCGATCGCACGCGCGAGGGCGTCCCGCTGCTGCTGCCCGCCGGAGAGCTCGGAGGGCATCCGTCCACCGAGCCCGGTCAGGCCGACGAGCTCGAGGACCTCCGCGACGCGTGCGTCACGAGCCGCGCGGTCCACGCGCCGGAGCCCGAACGCGATGTTCGCGTCGACGTCCAGGTGGGGGAACAGCGCGTAGGCCTGGAAGACCATCCCGACGGAACGGCCCTCGGGAGGGAGCCTCACGCCGGGCGCGTCGACGAGCGTGCCACCGACCTCGACGGTCCCGGCATCGGCGGCCTCGAGCCCCGCGACGATGCGCAGCAGCGTCGTCTTGCCGCAGCCCGATGGTCCGAGGAGCGCGACGAGCTCGCCGCTCGCGACCTCGAGATCGACCGCGTCGACCGCGAGGACCGGGCCGAAGCGCTTGGTCACCCCGGTCCAGCGCAGCGCGGCGGGGACCTCGCTGCTGGGGCGCTCGGTGTCCGACGATGCGCCCGTCCTGCCGGTGGCCGAGCTGGGTGGCATCGCGATGGACTCCGGGCGGCGGGGTGGCGGCGGGGTGGCGGCGGGGTGGCGGCGGCACGCGTCCGGGAGTGGCCCGACCCGCACGTCATCGAGTGAGGGTACCCTTACCTGCTCCAGGGCCTCCGAGGCCGCATGGAACCGACTGGAGGCGAAGTGTCCACCCTCGCTCCCGCCCTTGCTCCCGCTCAGCGCGACCTCGACCACCTCGCGACCGAGGTCCTCGAGGTGCTGATCGAGAACGACGAGGCCCGCCTCGCGACCTCGCGTGGCGAGCTCGAGCGTCGGCTCCCCGACACGGTCGAGGACATCACGGCCGCCGTCGGCGCGCTGGTCGCCGCCGGCATCGCGAGCACGCGCGACCATCTCGTGCAGCTCACCGACGAGGGGCGCGACCGTGCCTTCGCTCGTGTGCGACGTCACCGTCTCACCGCTCGGCTGCTCAGCGACGTCATCGGCATCCCATGGTGGAAGGTCCACGCGATGACCTCCGACTGGGAGCGCCTCGTCGACGACGAGGTCGAGGCCCGGATCGTCGACCTGCTCGACGCCCCCGGCACGTGCCCCCACGGCAACCCGATCCCTGGCTCCGCGAACCAGCCGCACTTCCCTGACGCGATGCTGCTCGACGACGCGCCCATCGGGCCGTGCCGCATCGTCCGCGTGACCCAGACGCTCGTCGACGACGACGAGGCGCTGCAGCTCCTCGAGCTCGCCGGCTTCCTCCCGGGTACGGAGGGGGAGATCAAGTCGCGTCGTGACGGGTGGGTCGAGGTCGCCGGGACCGTCCGCGACGCGGCGCTGCCCCCGCACATGGCGCGCCACGTCGTGGTGGCTCCGCGCTGAGCGGCGCGGCCCGCGTGTCCAGGATGCGACCCGACCGGCTCCTCGGCCTCCTCGTGGTCGCCGTGGTCCTCGGTGCGGCCGTCGTCACGGCCGTCGCGCTGCTCCGTCCGTCGGACGGCGTCGTGGACTTCGGCGCGGTCCCGGGACCCGGTGCGCCCGTGCTGCCCGCCGACGCAGGGCTGCGCGTGACGGGTGCTGATCCGGCCCTCGCCCCCACGGAGGGCTCCGTGCTCACCGACGGGGGCTGGGCCGAGGCGTCCGCCTACGTCGCACGCAGCGCAGGAGCGGACCGTCCCACGATCATCAACCTGTTCGCGAGCTGGTGCGGGCCATGCGAGCGGGAGATGCCGCTGCTCAACCGTGTCGCGGCACGGGAGCTCGGGGTCGACTTCCTCGGTGTCGCACATCTCGATGCGCGGCGCGACGCGGAGCGCTTCGTCGCCGAGCAGCAGGTCGTCTTCACGACGATCCTCGACCTCGACGGCGACGTGGCGGCGGCGGTCGGCGGTCGTGGCCTGCCCGTCACGGTCGCGTTCGACCGCAGTGGACGGATGGTCGGCCGTGCGTTCGGTGAGCTCGACGACGAGGGTCTCGAGGCGCTGCTCCGCCTGGTGCGCTGACCGCCCCGCCGGGTCACTCCTGGCTGAGGACCTCGCGGACCATCGTCGCCACCCTGCCCCCGTCGGCACCTCCGGCGGCCTCCGCGAGCACCTCGCGGATCACCGTGCCCGCATCGCGCGGACCCGTCGCGCCGAGGCGCTCCGCTGTGGCGACGACCAGGCCGCGCAGCGCGACGTCATCGAGCTGCGCCGGCAGGTAGGCCGCGTACAGCTCGGCCTCCGCCTCCTCCTTGAGGGCGGACTCCTCCCGGCCGCCGTCGCGGAACGCGGTCGCGGCCTCGCGGCGGCGCTTGACCTCGGTGGCGACCACCGCGGTCACGGTCTCGTCGTCGAGGCGCGAGGTCGGCGTCCCACCGTCGGACACCGCGCGGTTCGTCAGCGACGTCTTGAGCATGCGCAGGGCCTCCAGCGCCGCGCGGTCCCGCGCCTTCATCGCCGTGCGCAGGTCGTGCTCGATGCGGTCGTGGAGGTCCATGGTGTGCTCCGTGGTGTCGAGGTGCGCCGTGGTGTGCTCCGTCGGGGCGCTGTCGGGGGCGTCGCGCTCCGGTCAGATGACGTCGGGCTCGGGGAGGTGCGCCATGAGCTCCGCATGGAGCGCGATCTGTACGGGGCCGAAGCGCAGGTCGAAGACGCGGTCCGCGACGAGCAGCAGCGCGGAGAACCAGCGGGCATGCGCCTCGCGCAGCGCCGCGGGGACGAGGAGGTCCGCATGCATCCCGGGTCGACGGCCGGGCACGACCTGCACGAGGTCGTAGCCGCGCAGCGCCAGCGCGTCGCCGTCGCGCAGCAGCGCAGCGTCCCCGACGGTCACGCCGATCCGCGCGGCGTCGGGCAGCGAGGGCAGCCCGAGCAGCCAGTCGTCCCCCGAAGCATCGACGCGCACGAGCACTGGCCCGTCCGCGGCGCGCGCGGGACGGGTTCGGTCGTCGGTCATCGCGGGCACGGAGCACGTCCTCCGATGTGGACAGGGAGTGTCCCATCCCCATCGTCCTCCGGCGCGGAGGTGACACCGTCCGGGTGGGCGATGCGCCGTTAGCCTCGCGCGATCCGCGCCGTCGACCGGTCCGGACGGGGGAGGTCCTCATGGTGGGCCGCGACCGAGGGACGGGGCGCCGGACGGATGGCCGGACGGATGATGGGGCGCGTCACGCCTCCGACCCGGCCAGGCTGATGGGCGACGAGGAGCTCGTCGGCGAGGTGCTCGGGGTGCACCACACGGATGCACGGACCGGCTTCGGCGTCGTCGAGGTGCTGCCGGAGGACGGCGGGCCCGGTGAGCGCTGCTCCGGTCCTCTCGGTGACCTCGTCGAGGGGCAGAGCGTGCGGCTGGTCGGGCGGCGCACCGTGCACCCGCGCTACGGGCCGACCTTCGAGGCGATGCTCTACGAGCAGGTGACGCCGTCCGACGTCGCGGGCCTGACCGCGTTCCTCACCTCCGAGCGCTTCGCCCACGTCCCGCCGTCGGTCATCAGCGCCATCCTCGTGACGTTCGGCAGCGGTGCCGGAGCCGCCATCGAGTCAGGCCCCGACCGGCTGGTCAGCGAGGCCGGCGTCGAGCCCGACGAGGCCGCAGCCGTGCACGACGCGTGGCAGGCGGGACTCGCGATGGCGCGCCTCGTCCGGCTCGTCGAGGGCTGCGGCTGGCCGATGGACGCTGTCCGGTCCGCACATGCGCGCTTCGGAGCGGACGTCGTGGACGTCGCGCGCGACGACCCGTACCTGCTGCTCCTGGCCGAGCGGGTCCGCTTCGCGCACGCGGACGCGCTCGCGGAGCGGGTCGGGGTGCCGAGGGACGATCCACGCCGGCTCGTCGCCGGGGCCGTCACGGCGGTCCGCACGGCTCGGCGTCAGGATGGCCACCAGCATCTCCCGCGCGTCGGTGCGACGACGGCCGCTGCGGCACTGCTGCGCGTGGACGTGATCCTCGCTGCGGACGGGGTCGACCGAGCGGTCGCGCGGGGCCGGCTCGTCGCGGAGACGATCGGCGGGGATGACGTCGTCGCCGCGCCCGCCGCCCGTGACGACGAGGTCGCGCTCGCGCAGGGTGTGCTCCGACTGCTCGGCTCGGCGCGACCCGTGCCGGGGCTCGCCGACGCGGTCCGGGCCGACGCCGACGACGAGGCCGACGACGAGGCCGACGACGAGGCCGCCGACGAGGCCGCGCTCCCGTCCGACGCCATCGAGCTGACCTCCGACCAGCGTGCCGCCGTGCTCACCGTCTCCGAGGCCGGTGTCAGCGTGCTCACGGGAGGTCCCGGGACGGGGAAGTCCACCACCGTGCGCGAGCTGGTCGACCGCGCACGGCGCGGGGGCGCGAACGTGGCGCTCGCTGCGCCGACGGGACGGGCCGCGAAGCGGCTCGAGGAGGTCACCGGGCACGCCGCGACCACCGTGCACCGGCTCCTCGAGGCGCGGCCCGACGAGGACGGGGGGTTCCGGTTCCGCTTCGGTGCCACCGAGCAGCTGCCCCACGACCTCGTCGTGGTCGACGAGACGTCGATGTGCGACACGTGGCTCGCGGCCCGTCTCGTCGAGGCGGTCCCCGACGGGGCGCACCTCGTCCTCGTCGGCGACGCCGACCAGCTCCCTTCGGTCGGGTCCGGCGACGTGCTGCGCGACCTCGTGCGCAGCGGGACGGTCCCGGCGGTCCACCTCGAGGAGATCCACCGTCAGGCGGCCGGCTCGCGGATCGTCTCGCTCGCGCGGGGCATCCTCTCGGGCGACCCGGGCGAGCTCCGCGGCGTCGACGGTGACGTGTTCGTCGCGGAGGAGCCCGACCGCAGCGCGATCGTCGCACGCGTGGTGCGGACCGTCGCCGAGCGGGCGCCTGAGCACTTCGGTGTCGGCGTCGACGACGTGCAGGTCCTCGCTCCGGTGTACCGCGGCCCGAGCGGCGTCGACGCGCTCAACACCGCGCTCAAGGACGCGCTGAACCCCGGCCGTGGCCGGCCAGCGGTCGCAGGGCTGCACGTCGGGGACCGGGTGATGCAGACGCGCAACGACCCGGAGCTCGACGTCGCGAACGGGGACGTCGGGACGGTGACCGACGTCGCCGTCGCCGAGGGCACGGTGCGCGTGGCCTACCCGCGCGGCGAGGTCCTCCACCCACGTGAGCGGGTGCGGGACCTCGTGCCGGCATGGGCGGTGACCGTGCACAAGGCGCAGGGAGGGGAGTGGCCGGTCGTCGTCCTCGTGCTCGACCCCGCCCACCGGGTCATGCTGTGGCGCAACCTCGTCTACACGGCGGTGACCCGGGCCTCACGCGCGCTCATCCTCGTCGGACGCGCCGATGCGCTACGGGCGGCCGCCGCCCAGGACCACCCGTCCCGTCGCCACACGGGGCTCGCGGAGCGCCTGAGCGCCGTGCCGCTAGCGTGAGCGGCATGGGTGGGCTTCTGGACGACTACGACACGGGGCCCTTCTTCGACGAGGTCTTCACGCCGGGCGGGCAGGTGCGTCCGCACTACGCCGGCGTGGTCGAGCGGCTCTCGGGCTTCACCTCGGACGAGCTGCTGCGACGCGAGCGCATCCGCGACCGCATCTTCCGCACGCAGGGCATCACCTTCACCCTCGCCGACGACGAGGAGGGGCTCGAGCGCACGTTCCCGATGGACCTGCTGCCGCGGGTCATCCCCGCGGACGAGTGGGACGTCATCGAGCGCGGCATCGTCCAGCGTGTCACCGCGCTGAACCGCTTCCTCGAGGACCTCTACGTCGGCGAGCAGGCCGCCGTCCGCGACCGTGTCGTGCCGCGCTGGCTCGTGCACACGGCCGAAGGTTTCCGCCGCGAGGCCTTCGGCATCGCTGTGCCGCATGCGGCGCGCTGCCTCGTTTCAGGCGTCGACCTCGTGCGGGACGGCGACGGGACGTACCGGGTGCTCGAGGACAACCTGCGCAACCCGTCGGGTGTGTCCTACGTGCTCGAGAACCGGGCCGCGATGACGCGGGTCCTGCCGATCGCGTTCGCCGCCGAGCGGGTCCGTCCCGTGGACCACTACGGCCCGATGCTGCTCGGTGCGCTCCGCTCCGTCGCGCCGCCGGCGGCCGGCGATCGACCGACCGCGGTCATCCTGACGCCGGGAGTGCACAACTCCGCCTACTTCGAGCATGCGTTCCTCGCCGCCCAGATGGGCATCGAGCTCGTGGAGGGTCGTGACCTCGTCGTCGAGGACCATGTCGTATGGATGCGCTCGACGTCCGGCATCGAGCGGGTCGACGTCATCTACCGCCGCATCGACGACGAGTTCCTCGATCCGGTCGTGTTCCGTCCCGACTCGCTGCTCGGGGTCCCGGGGCTGCTGTCGGCCGCTCGGGCCGGGAACGTCACCATCGTGAACGCGGTCGGGAACGGGGTGGCGGACGACAAGGCGGTGTACGCGTTCGTGCCCGACCTCATCCGCTTCTACCTCGGGGAGGAGCCGGTGCTCCCCAACGTCGAGACCTACCTCCTCTGGGACGACGAGCAGCGTGCCGAGGTGCTCGACCGCCTCGACGAGCTGGTCGTGAAGCCGGTCGGCGCGTCGGGCGGATACGGGCTCGTGATCGGGCCGCGGGCGAGCGACGAGGAGCTCGCGGGTGCCCGTGCCGCGATCGAGGCGGACCCGCGGGGCTACATCGCGCAGGAGGTCGTGGGGCTGTCGCGGCATCCGACGATGGTCGGCGACGCGTTCCACGGTCGCCATGTCGACCTCCGCCCGTTCGCGATCAGCGGCGAGCGCGTCGAGGTGCTGCCGGGCGGGCTCACGCGGGTGGCCCTGCGGGAGGGCTCGCTCGTCGTCAACTCCTCGCAGGGAGGCGGCTCGAAGGACACGTGGGTGCTCGAGGCGCCCGCCGAGGGGCTGCCCGAGGGCGTCGTCGGGGGAGGTGGCTGATGCTCGCGCGGCTCGCGGAGAACCTGTTCTGGGCCGGCCGCTACGTCGAGCGCGCCGAGGACACGGCGCGCATGGTCGACGTGACCTACCACACCCTGCTCGAGTCGCCGTTCGGGGAGGCGGGCCGGACGTGGGGTCAGCTGCTCGACGTCCTCCACCTGCTCGGAGCGTGGGAGGAGCGTGGGCTCGGACCGACGTCCGACGCGCAGGCCGTCGTGCGCTTCCTCGTGCTCGACCAGGACAACCCGGGGTCGATCGCCGCGGCGACCGCCCGTGCGCGTGAGAACGTGCACAGCGTGCGCGAGCTGGTGTCGAGCGAGCTGTGGGAGGCGGTCAACGCGCTGCACCTCGAGCTGCGCTCGCGCGACCTCGACCGCGACGTCGCCGAGCAGCCGAGCGAGCTGCTGCGGCTCGTGCGCAACGCGTCGATGGCGATCTACGGCGTCGCGAGCGAGACGATGC
Source organism: Nitriliruptoraceae bacterium (assembly GCA_007116505.1). The sequence goes on along the minus strand of SKII01000108.1, from coordinate 3,233 downwards.
CGCGGGACGCCGGCTGGCGCTTCCTCGCGCTCGGACGGCTCCTCGAGCGTGCGGAGATGACCTGCCGCCTGATCGACGTGCGGTACGGACAGCTCGACGCGCTGCGCGTCCCGAGCCGTCGCGGGGTCGTCGTCCCCGACGGGGGGTTCCACCACTGGGTCGCGGTGCTGAAGTCGGCCTCGGCGTTCGAGGCGTACCGACGCCGCTACCGCGCGTCGACCGACCCGGTCGACGTGATCGAGTTCCTGCTCCTCGCCGACGACCTGCCGCGCAGCGTCGTCTACTGCCTGACCTCGGCGATGCACCAGCTCGAGGCGCTGTCCGGCGGACGGCCGAGCCGCGCCGTCCGGCTGCTCGGCCGCACCACGTCGTCGCTCCAGTACCGCGACGTCGCCGAGCTGCTCGACGAGGACCTCCACGACTTCCTCGAGGACGTGCAGCACCGCATCCACGAGGTCGCCGAGGCGGTCGCGGACGAGTTCTTCCGGCACCAGCCGCCGGGCCCGATGCACGCGATCGCGAGCGGCTGACGACCCGGCACCGAGGGAGGAGGGGACCGTGCGGCTCGACATCCGCTACGTCACGCGGTTCGACTACGGCGCGTCCGTTGTCGAGTCGCAGAACGAGCTCCGGGCCTGCCCGGCGAGCGACGAGCACCAGCAGGTCGTCCATTACCGCGTGACGACCACGCCGGCGTCGCGGGTCTCCTCCTACGTCGACTACTGGGGCACGCGTGTCGACACCTTCGGGGTGGCGGGGTCGCATGCGCAGCTCGAGGTCGTCGCGGCGGCGACGGTCGAGACGGCCGCGCGCACGGCGCCGTCCTCCGACGTCCCGCTCGTCGCCCTCGAGGACGGTGCGTGGCGCGACGCGCATCTGGAGTTCCTGCAGCGCTCACCGCATGTCGCATGGGGGGATGCGGTCGTGGCACGGGCTCGTGGGGCGGCCGTCGGGACGGGGGACGTCCGGAGCCTGATCGAGGCGGTCGAGGGCGCCGTGTCCGACCTCGAGTACCGGCGTGGCCGGACGGCGGTCGGCGTCGAGGTGGAGGAGGTGCTGGCCGCCGGTGCAGGGGTGTGCCAGGACTTCGCGCACCTGACGATCGCGATGCTGCGGGTCCTCGGCGTCCCGGCCCGCTACGTGTCGGGCTACTTCTTCACCGCCGACGACGCGACGGGCGCGGACGCCGGCGAGGAGGTCGAGGTCGAGACGCACGCCTGGGTGGAGGCGGCGGTCCCGGGCTTCGGGTGGTGGGCGGTCGACCCGACGAACCGCAGCGCCGTCGGGGAGCGGCACGTGACCATCGGCAGGGGACGCGACTACGACGACGTCGCGCCGCTCCGCGGTGTGTTCAGCGGCGCTCCGGACCATGAGCTGTCCGTCAACGTACGGATGCGCAGGCTCGCTCTCCAGCCGATCGGTACGCCCGGTGCTCCCGGGCTCTTCCCGGCGGTCGACGCGAGCTCGGGACTCCCGCGCCGGCCGACGGCGTCGGGCGGCCTGCCTGCCGTCGACGGCTAGCCTGCGCGCTGCGGCGCCGCCTTGCATCCGAGGGCCGAGGTCCGTACCCTTCCGAAACAGTTCGGTTGAGGAAGGGCAGCAGGCGCGCAGGTCACGCCTCGCAGGCCACGCCTCGCAGGTCACGCCTCGCAGCTCCCGAGTCCCCCGGAGGTCGAAGATGTCCGCGTCCGTCACCACCGGCACCTCCCTCGTGGGGCTGCTCGGTGAGACGCGCGCCGCGCTCGTCGAGTTCCTCCACCGCACCGGCCCGCAGCCCGTGTCCGAGCTGGCCGCGCACCTCGGGATCTCCGAGGTCGCGACGCGCCGGCACCTGGGCGTGCTGCTCGACGACGGGCTCGTCGAGCAGCGTGATGCCCGGGCGTCGGGCGGACGGCCGGCGACCTGCTTCGCGCTCAGCGCGCGCGCGGAGCGGCTCTTCCCGCAGTCCTACGACCGGCTCGCGAACGAGCTGCTCGACTTCCTGACCGCCGAGCACGGGCGCGACGGCCTGCTCGCCTTCATGCGCTGGAGGGTCGACCGTGAGGTCGGCACCCTCGCCGCAGCCGTCGGTCCCGGGCCGCTCGACCAGCGGGTGCGGCAGCTCGCCGACGCACTCTCGGAGGCAGGGTTCCTCGCCGACGTCGTCCAGGACGAGGACGAGGGCGAGGACGGAGTGGAGCGGGGACGTGGTCTCCCGACGCTCCGGCTCGTCCAGCATCACTGCGTGATCGAGGGGGGCGCCCGCGAGCACCCCGAGATCTGCGCCTACGAGGCCGCGGCGTTCTCCCGCGCCCTCGGGACCGACGTGACCGTCTCCCGTGACGAGACCATCGCGGGCGGTGCGTCCGCCTGCGTGTGCACGGTCCGTCCGAGTACGGCCTGACCGCAGGGGCGATCCACCCCGCGGCGCCCGACGAACCGCAGCGACGAACGCGACACGAAGACCCCCCGAACACCTGAGGAGGAACGCATGAGCCAGACCGAGATCCCGGTGCCCGTCAGCGAGGCGAAGCAGAACCAGGAGAAGCTCGCCAAGGACCTAGCCGACTACAAGTTCGGCTGGTCCGACGGGGAGGACGGCTACGCGTTCACGTCGGGCCAGGGGCTCGACGAGGACATCATCCGTGAGCTCAGCGGCCGCAAGGACGAGCCGGAGTGGATGCTCGACCTCCGGCTGCGGTCCTACCAGGCGTTCCTCCGCCGTCCGATGCCGAACTGGGGCTCGGACCTGTCCGGCATCGACTTCGACAACATCCACTACTACGTCGAGGCGAGCGAGAAGCAGGCGAACTCGTGGGAGGAGCTCCCGCCGGAGATCCTCGCGACCTACGAGAAGCTCGGCATCCCGCAGGCCGAGCGTGAGCGTCTCGTCGCCGGTGTGGCCGCGCAGTACGAGTCGACCGTCCTCTACCACCAGGTCCGTGAGGACCTCGAGAAGGAGGGCGTGATCTTCCTCGACACCGATGCGGGCCTGCGCGAGCACGAGGACCTGTTCCGGAAGTACTTCGCCACGGTCATCCCCGCGAACGACAACAAGTTCGCCGCGCTGAACACCGCGGTCTGGTCGGGCGGCTCGTTCATCTGGATCCCCGAGGGGGTCAAGGTCGACGTCCCGCTGCAGGCCTACTTCCGCATCAACAAGCAGAACATGGGCCAGTTCGAGCGCACGCTGATCATCGCCGAGCCCGGCAGCTACGTGCACTACGTCGAGGGCTGCACCGCGCCGATCTACT
>SKII01000063.1 GCA_007116505.1 Nitriliruptoraceae bacterium | reverse complement strand
GTCGGCGGCCGGCGCGGTGGAGTCGCTGACGGTCGGCTCGGCGTCGGCGACGGCCTGCTCCTCGCCACCGGCCGCGTCGATGGCGGCCTGGCGGCGGGCGATCGCCTGCGCGGCCATCGCCTCGTCGAGCACGTACGGCCCGGGCGCGTCGCCGAGCCCCGGCTCACGCTCGATGATGTTGCCGTCCTCGTCGAGCTCCGCCGGCTCCTTCACGCCCGGCCACGGCTTCGCGACGCGGGAGGCGAGGTGGAAGTCCTTGCGGAGCGGCCAGCCCTCGAAGTTCTCGACCGTGAGGATGCGTGGCTCGAGGCCGGGGTGTCCGTCGAACTCGATGCCGAACATGTCCCAGGTCTCGCGCTCCATCCAGTCGGCGCCGCGGTAGACGTCGCTGAGCGACGGGCACACGGGACGCTCGCGGCCACCCTCGCAGCGCGTGCGCAGGCACAGCCGGTTGCCCGTCGACGTCGAGTAGAGGATCGCGGCGACGTCGAAGCCGTCCTCCCGCGCGTCGACCCCGTGCAGCGTGTCGAACAGGTCGTAGGCGAGGAGAGGCTCGTCGCGGCAGCGCAGGAACGTCTCGACCCATGCCGACGGCGCGACGTGGATGGTGAGCATCCGGAACGCCAGCGTCGACCCGAGGATGCCCTCCCCGACGCGGTCACGCAGCAGCGCCTCGGTCTCCTCGGGCGTGAGCGCCCGGTCGCGACGTGCGAGCACGCTCATGCGCCACTCCGCGTGTCAGCGGCCGAGGCGGGCAGAGCGGCCGGCGCGGCCGTGTGCACGGCCTGCGGGTCGAGCGCAAGACCCGCCTCGGCGCCGATGGTGGCCGGGTCCCGCCGCACGGCCGCGATCCGCTCCGGCAGGGACTCGCCCTGGATGCGGTCCTGGAGCTTCATGATGCCCTCGAGCAGCGCCTCCGGACGCGGCGGGCAGCCGGGCACGTAGACGTCGACGGGGATGATCTGGTCGACGCCCTTCGTCACCGAGTAGGAGCCCCAGTACGGGCCGCCGCAGTTCGAGCAGGACCCGAACGAGATGACGTACTTCGGCTCGGGCATCTCGTCGTAGAGGCGCTTGACGGCCGGGGCCATCTTGTCGGTGAGCGTCCCGGAGACGACGAGCAGGTCGGCCTGACGCGGCCCGTGCGCGAACGGGATGACGCCGTGGCGGATGAAGTCGTGACGGGAGGTCGACGCGGCGATGAACTCGATCGCGCAGCACGCCAGTCCGAAGTTGAAGCACCACAGGGAGTACTTCCGTCCCCAGTTGAAGACGTACTTGATGGGCTTGGGGAGCTCGACCTGGTCCATCAGTCCCATCGCAGGACCCCCTTCTTCCATGCGTAGGCCAGGCCCTCGAGCAGCGTGCCGATGAAGAGGAACATCGCGACCAGCGCGTAGAGGGCCGACGGCGTCGTCGTCGGGCCGAGGTCGTCGAAGATCACGGCCCAGGGGAACAGGAAGATCGCCTCGACGTCGAAGATGACGAAGAGGAACGCGAAGATGTAGTACCGGATGTTCATCTGCGACCAGCCGGTGCCGACCGCCTCGACGCCGCACTCGTAGGTGGAGAGCTTCAGCGGCGACGGCACGGAGGGACGCATCACGCGGTTGAGGAGCATGATGATCGCGTACAGGACCGCCCCGAACACGAGCATCACGGCGACGGTGCCGTACTGGGCCCCGAGCGTCACCACGGACCTCCCTGTGCTCGCTGCCCCGGCGTGAGCGGGATCGCAGGACGTCGGACGGGCGGCTCAGGGGCCGCGGAACGGGGGTGAGCGTAGCAAGGAGGCCGGCACACCCCTCCCCCGCGTCGCCGCGGCCGTGCGACGCTCAGGCGGGCAGCGTCCAGTCGACCCCCGGCACCCCGGCAGCCTCGAGCAGCGCGTTCGTGCGAGTGAAGGGCCGCGAACCGAGGAAGCCACGGTGCGCGGACAGCGGGCTCGGATGTGGTGCGGCGAGGACGTCGACACCGGCGGCGGTGAGCCGCGGCGCGAGCGCCTGCGCGTCCCGCCCCCACAGGAGCGCGACCAGAGGTGTCCCGGCAGCCGCATGATGCGCCATGAGCCCGTCGACGACGGCGTCGGTGACCTCCTCCCAGCCGAAGCCCCGGTGCGAGCCCGGAGCGCCATGGCCGACCGTGAGGACACGGTTGAGCAGCAGCACGCCGCGGTCGACCCAGGCGCTGAGGTCCCCGTGCGCGGGCCGCGGGAGCCCGAGGTCCGTCCCGTACTCGGTGAGGATGTTGCGGAGGCTCGGCGGGAGGGGCCGCACGTCGCGACCGACGGCGAACGCGAGTCCGACGGCGTGCCCCGGCGTCGGGTACGGGTCCTGCCCGACGACGATCACGCGGACGGAGGCGATCGGCATCGCGAGCGCCGCGAGCACGCGGTCCCCGGCCGGGGCGAACGGACGCCCGGCGGCCTGCTCGCCGCGCAGCCGCTCCCCGAGGGCTGCGACGGTCCCGGCGACGGGTGCGAGGACCTCGCCCCAGCCCTCCCCGACGAGCTCGGCGAGGGGGCGTGATGCCGG
>SKII01000109.1 GCA_007116505.1 Nitriliruptoraceae bacterium | reverse complement strand
GAGGGTGGCCGGGCGATCGTGCAGAGCGCGCTCGACGCGTTCGGCCGCGTCGACATCGTCATCAACAACGCGGGCATCCTGCGCGACGTGTCGTTCCAGAAGCTCGAGCCGGAAGCGCTCGACCTCGTCCTGAAGGTGCACCTCTACGGCGCGTTCAACGTGACGCACGCCGCGTGGCCGCACCTGCGCGAGCAGGAGTACGGCCGGATCGTCTCGACGGCCTCGGGCTCCGGCCTCTACGGGAACTTCGGCCAGTCGAACTACGCCGCCGCGAAGCTCGGCATCGTCGGCGTCACGCGCACGCTCGCGATCGAGGGCGCGAAGTACGGCATCACCGCGAACGCGATCGCTCCGGTGGCGCACTCGCGCATGACCGAGGACATCATGCCGCCGCAGCTGCTCGAGCGGCTCCAGCCGGAGCACGTCTCGCCGCTGGTCGTCTTCCTCGCCTCGGAGGCGTGCAGGGACACGGGTCACGTCTACTCCGTCGGGGGCGGCTACCTCGCGCGCGTCGCGACGGTGGAGGGCCCCGGCACGACGTTCGACGGCGTCCCGAGCGCCGACGACATCGCGGAGCGCTGGGAGGACATCAACCGGCTGCCCCTCGGCGAGGGTGTCGGCGAGTTCGCGAACCTCTTCGAGCAGACCGGCCGCATCATCACCGCGCTCGGCATCACGTTCGACTGAGCGGACCCGTCGCACGCCGGACGATCGCCATCACCTCGGCGACGACCTCGTCGGTGGTCGCCTCCGTGGTGTCGACCACGTGCTGGTGGGCGACCTCGAGCACCGCGGCGCGCTGGGCGGCGGAGCGGCCGGGGGTGACGTCGCTGCGGTCCGCCTCACGGTCGTCGAGCACCACCTCGTCACAGGTCATCCCGATGACGACGAGCGGCAGGCCGTCGCACGCGCGTCGCAGGTCGGCGAGCATCGCGGTGTCGAGGATGCAGTGGTCGAGACCGACGTCGAACCCGGAGCGCGCCCACGTCGCCGCGACACGGTGCATCCCGGTGACCATCCCGCGTCCGAGCGGCCCGTAGCGGAAGCGGGGCGGCCGGCCGGCGACGGACGGCTCGACGGTGTCGACGAGGTCCGCCCAGCGGCCACGGCCCCCGGGGCCGAGCAGCGCCCGCGTGGCGTCGAGCCCCGCCGCGACGAGCGGCCCGGAGCGCTCCGTCGGCCACGTGCGCTGCAGCGCCGCGAGCGTCGTCGACTTCCCGACCGACGACGGACCGTCGAGCACGAGGACCAGCCCGGTCGACATCGTCAGCCCTCCTCCCCCGGCAGCCCCCAGCGCTCCGAGCGCGGCGGCCGCGAGAGCAGCGACTCCCCGAGCTCGCGCACATCGCCCCCGTCGCGGGTCACGGCGACGACCGCCCGGACCATCGGCATGTCGACCCGGTGGCGCTCCGCGAGGTCGGCGAGCAGCGGTGCGGCACGCACCCCTTCGGCGACCATGTCCATCGAGGCGACGATGTCCTCGATGCGCTCCCCCCGCCCCAGGCGCTCCCCGACCGTCCGGTTGCGCGACGACGGCGACGTGCACGTCGCGACGAGGTCACCGACACCGGCGAGCCCCTGGAAGGTGAGCGGGTCCGCGCCGAGCGCGGCACCGAGGCGCGCCATCTCAGCGAGGCCACGCGTGATGAGGAACGCCGCCGTGTTGTCGCCGTGTCCGAGCCCGTGGGCCGCACCGGCGACGATCGCGAGCACGTTCTTCACGACCCCGCCGACCTCGACGCCGGTCCGGTCGGGGTTGGTGTAGACGCGGAACGTCGGGCCCATCACCGCGGTCTGAACGCGCTGGGCCCGACCGAGATCGGGGCTCGCCGCCACGGTCGCGGACGGTCGGCCACGTGCCACCTCACCGGCCAGGTTCGGGCCGCTGACAGCGACGACGCGGTCGGGGTCGCAGGCGAGCACGTCGGTGACGACGCGGCTCGCGAAACGTCCTCCGTCGACGTCGAGCCCCTTGGTGAGGCTCGCGATCGTCGCGTCGCCCGGGACGTGCGCCCCCCACGCCGCGAGCTGCTCGGCGAGGCCGACCGACGGGACGGCGAGCACGACCAGGTCGGCGCCGGAGAGCGCCTGCTCCGCGTCGGCGGTGACCACCACCTCGTCAGGGAGCAGGACCTCGGGGAGGTAGGCGTCGTTGCGCCGCGTCCTGGCGACCCGCTCGGCGAGCTCCACGTCGCGCGCCCACAGCCGGACGTCCTCACCGCGCTGCTGGCAGAGGAGGGCGAAGGCCGTGCCCCACGACCCCGCGCCCATCACCGCGACGGTCCCCACGGCGTCCTCTCCGTCCGACCGAGCAACCGTAGCGCCCAGCGGATCACGCCCGGCAGGTCGCGCCCGCGCGAGCCCGTAGCCTGCGCCCATGCCGGAGCGGAGCGGACCACCCGTCGTCGCGCTGGTCCCGCTGCGGACCGGCGGGAAGTCGCGTCTCGGGACGGCCATCGGCAGCGACGCCCGGGACGCCCTCGTGCTCGCGATGCTCGACGACGTGCTCGCCGCGCTCGCCGCAGCCGGCGTCGACGACGTCCGCATCCTCGCCGGCAACACGCCGGCGCGTGCGGCCGCCCTCGCCCGGGGGCTCCCGGCG
>SKII01000064.1 GCA_007116505.1 Nitriliruptoraceae bacterium | reverse complement strand
CGCGATCAGCCGGATCATCCGAGCGCCGTCACGGCAGCAGAGGAGCGACGAGCTCCCTGACGGCGTCCGCATCGGGCAGCTCGAGCGCGCGCAGCGACGCGGCTCGGACCGCGGCGGGATCGAGCTGGTCGACGAGCCAGCGCACGGGGTCGATGCGCACGGGGGACACCGACAGCTCCTCGACGCCGAGCCCGACCAGCAGCGCGACCAGCGCCGGGTCGCCCGCGGCCTCGCCGCAGACCCCCGCCGGGATGCCGGCCGCCGCGGCCGCGGTCGTGGTGCGGTGGACGAGCTGGAGCACCGCCGGGTTCGCAGCGTCCTGGAACGCACCGAGGTCCCCGTGCGTCCGGTCCGCCGCGGTGACGTACTGCGTCAGGTCGTTCGTGCCGATCGACAGGAACGCGGCGCGCGCAGCGAGGTGCGGTGCGAGCAGCGCGGCCGACGTCGTCTCGATCATGACGCCGACCGGTGGCACCGGCACGCCGAGCGCGCGGGCCCGTGCGTGCACGCGCGCCAGGCCGGCGTCGAAGTCCGCCGGGGTGGAGACCATCGGGAACATGATGCGCAGCCGGTCCGGATCCTCGACCGACAGCAGCGCATCGAGCTGCGTGTCGAAGATCTCCGGCCGCTGCAGGCACAGCCGCAGACCGCGCACCCCGAGGAACGGGTTCTGCTCGGCGGGCAGGTCGAGGTAGGGGACCTCCTTGTCGCCCCCGATGTCGAGCGTCCGGATGATTGTCGGGTGCGAGAACGCCTCGACCGCCGCGCGGTAGGCCGCCGCCTGCTCGTCACCCGTCGGTGCGCGGTCACGGCCGATGAACAGGAACTCGGAGCGGAAGAGGCCGACGCCGTCCGCCTGCGCCTCGACCGCCGAGGCGATCTCCGCGGTGCTCCCGATGTTGGCGGCGACGAGGACGTGCTGCCCGTCGAAGTGGACCGGGCGACCGCGGTAGCGCCGCTGCTCGACGACGCGCTCCTTCGCGATCCCCATGCGCAGCTCGGCGTCACGGACGGTGCCCTCATCGGGATCGATCACCGCGATGCCACGGTCTCCGTCGACCATGACGAGCTCGCTCCCGTCGATCGCCGCGAGGAGCCCCGTCGCACCGACGATCGCAGGGATCGCGGCGGCGCGCGCGACGATCGCCGTGTGGGAGGTGGGTCCTCCGCGCTCGGTCGCGAACGCGCCGACCCGTGCGAGGTCCATGCGGACCGTGTCGGCGGGGGTCAGGTCATCGGCGACGATGACCGCACCCGACGGGATCGTGAGCGCGTCCGGTCCCGTCCCGGCGATCGTCGACAGCAGCTCGCGGCCGACCGCCCGGACGTCCTCCGCCCGCTGCGCGAAGTACTCGTCCTCCATCGCCGCGAAGGCGTCGGACATCCGGGCGATGCTGGCCCTGACGGCCCGGACGAGCGGCGTCCCAGCATCCACCGCCGCGGCGACGTCCTTGCCCAGCGCCGGATCGGTCGCGATGAGCCCGTAGGTCTCGAGGACGTCAGCCTCCTCCTCGCGTCCGTCCGTCCGCACCTCCGCGGCGAGTGCGTCGAGGCGGGCCGCCGTGCGGCGTGCGACGTCCGGGAAGGCCAAATCGGTCACGAGGTCGTCGGGGACCTCCGCATGCCCCACACGGACGGGGACCCCGAAGGCGAGGCCCTCCGAGGCGGCACGAGCGCTGATCGTCGTCGGCATGCGCCGAGAATAGGCGCTGCCGTGCGGGCCGCCCCACGGGAGGATGCGCACGGAGATGGGGCCCGGGTGAACCGGCCGGGCCGCAGGTCCGAACACCAGGTGCGGGGAGTGCACCATCCGTCGGTGCACGGTCCGCCCCCCGACCGGAGTAGACTCGGCCCGATGCTTCGCACCCGCCTCTCCCGTCCGTGACAGGTCACCCATGAGCACTTGGGGCGTCCTCAGCCTCGCAGGTCTCGATGCCGCGCGACTCGCGCAGCATCGGCGCGCGCTGTCCGGATACCTGGACGGGCTCGTCGCCGTGTCGGACGACGACCTCCGGATCCCTCTCCACCCCTCCCTCCACTACGGGAAGATGCTCGGGACGCTGGTCGCCGGTCTCTCGTCGGTCCCCACCGATGCTGAACGCATCGCCTACCTCGCCTCCCGGGCGCTCGGGAGCCTCGGCATCGAGCCGGTCGTCGAGATGATGTCCTGGCTCGACGAGGACCACGCGGCGGTCGTGCGCGCCGTCCCTGTCACCGACGCGCTCAAGCGGGTCGAGGGCGGCACCGTCGTCGGTGGTGTCGAGCGCTCCGGCCTCTACGTCCCGCAGCCGCCGCACGTGTACCGGCGTGATGCGCTCGATCGGGCGCTGCTGCGCACCTCCGCCTCGACGGCCTCCGTCACCGACCCGGCCGGTCTGCTCGTCGCGACCGGCCACGCGGTGCGCGTCGTGCGCGACGCGGGTCCGCCGTTCACGCTCATGGTGCGTCCCTGACCGGCGACGACGCCTCGACGCCGCAGGTCATATGGCCGCGCATCGGGAGCGGGATCGATGTCCACGCGTTCGGGCCGCTCGCTGACGACGCGACCGTCGTGCTCGCCGGCGTCCGCATCCCGTGCGACGCTCCGCTCGAGGGCCACTCCGATGCTG
>SKII01000038.1 GCA_007116505.1 Nitriliruptoraceae bacterium | reverse complement strand
CGCTCCCGGCCCCGGTCCGCGCCGGACCCGCCGCGCCACGGCCTCGCGCGCCTCCTCGGATCCGGTGCGCAGCCGGTGGGCGAGCCGCTCGCGCAGCCGCTCCGTGCGGCCCTCCCCGAGCACGGAGTCGAGGTCCCCACCGAACGCCTCGTCGAAGTTGCGTGCGCCGTAGAACGCACGCGCCGTCCGGACGAACGGTCGGCTCCACGCACGATCCGCGTGCGCCAGCGCCATCAGCTCGTCGGGCAGGTCGCGGTCGATCTGGCACCACACGTGGTGGATGCGCTGCACGACGGTGACGGTGCCGCCCACGGCGAGGACCCACAGCACCGGCTCGAGGAGCGGGGCGGCGAGCAGCCCGAGGATGATGAGCACCGCCCGCTCGCCACGCTCGATGATCCCGACCTCGCACGACACGTCGATCGTCTCCGCACGGGCACGGACGTAGGAGGTCACCTCCGCGAGGACGAGCGCTGCGAGGGTGAGCCCGAGCAGCCGCGGCGTCGCGGCGACGTACCACGCGATGCCCGCGAGGATCATCCCGTCCGACAGACGATCGCTGACCGAGTCGTAGAAGCCGCCGAACGGCGTCGACCGTCCCGAGGCGCGCGCGACCGCACCATCGAGGAGGTCCATGGCGCCGCCTGCGAGCAGGAGCAGGCCTGCGAGCAGGGGCCGGCCCGACGCGACGGACAGCGCGGCGCCCGCCGTGAGCAGCAGCCCGAGCGTCGTCAGCGTGTTCGGGCTGATGCCGGAGCGCGCGAACAGCCGACCTACAGGGTCGGCGACCTGTGCGACGAGGTCGGGACGCTGCGCACGGACAGCCATCAGCCCGGTGCGAGCTCGCCGCGGCGTCCGGCGGCCGCCTCCTCGGTGAGCTCGTCGCCGAGCACGGACAGGGGGACGGCGCGGCGCTGCTCGCCGCCGTAGCGCCGGACGGCGACGGTGCCCTGCTCCTGCTCCTCCGCGCCGACGATGAGCGTGACGGGGACCTTCTCCGTCTGAGCGCTCCGGATCCGAGCGCCGAGCGTGTCGTCGGAGGGGTCGACCTCCGCCCTCAGGCCGCGCCCACGCAGCGCGTCGGCGACGTCGTGCGCGTACCCGGCGTAGTCGGACGCGACGGGCACGACACGGACCTGCTCGGGGGCGAGCCACAGGGGGAACGCGCCGTTGGTCGACTCGAGCAGGACGGCGAAGAAGCGCTCGATGGAGCCGAACAGCGCCCGGTGCACCATGAAGGGCTCATGCCGCTGCCCGTCCTCCCCGACGTAGGACAGGCCGAAGCGGCCCGGCAGGTTGAAGTCGACCTGGATGGTGGTGAGCTGCCACTCGCGGCCGATGGCGTCGCGTGCGTGGATGTCGATCTTCGGGCCGTAGAAGGCTCCCTCGCCCTCGTCGACCTCGTAGTCGAACCCGGAGGCGGCGGCCGCGTCCATCAGCGCCCGCTCGGCGCGCTCCCACTGCTCGGTCGTGCCGATCGACTTCTCCGGTCGCGTCGAGACCGCGACGCGCGACGGCTCGCCGAGCCCGAACGCCCGGTAGAGGTCGCGGGCGAAGGTGATGCACGCGACGACCTCGTCGACGACCTGATCGGGCCGGCAGAAGATGTGCGAGTCGTCCTGGGTGAAGCCGCGCGCGCGCAGCATCCCGTTCACCACGCCGGAGCGCTCGAAGCGGTAGACCGTCCCGAGCTCGCTGATGCGCAGCGGCAGGTCACGGTACGAGCGCGTGCGGGAGGTGTAGGCAAGGATGTGGAAGGGGCAGTTCATCGGCTTGAGCCGGTAGGTGGCGTGCTCGACCTCCATGCCCGGGAACATGAGGTCCCCGTAGTTCTCGAGGTGCCCCGAGATGCGCCACAGGTCCTCCTTGGCGACGTGTGGCGTGTAGACCGGCTCGTACCCGCGGGCCAGCGTCTCCTCGCGGATCCAGTCCTCCATCTGGCGGCGCACGTGCGCGCCGCGCGGCAGGAAGATCGCGAGGCCCGGGCCGAGCTCCTCGGGCATGTGGAGCATGCCGAGCTCGCGGCCCAGCCGCCGGTGGTCCCGCGCACGCGCCTCCTCGAGCATCCGGAGGTGGTCGTCGAGCGCCTGCTGCGTCTCCCATGCCGTGCCATAGATGCGCTGCAGCATCGGGAGGTCCTCCCGACCCCGCCAGTACGCGCCGGCGGTCCTGAGCAGCTTGAACGCGGGGATGCGGTCGGTCGAACCGAGGTGCGGCCCGCGGCACAGGTCGACCCAGGCCTCCTCGCCATCCCGCTCGACGTTGCGGTACACGGTGAAGGTCGGCTCGTCGCGCCCCTCCGCGACATCGACCTCGCTCGGCTCGACGCGCTCGATGACCTCGCGCTTGTAGGGCTGGTCGGCGAACAGCTCCAGCGCTTCCTCACGCGTCACCTCGGCCCGGACGAACCGCTGCTTCGCGACGAGGAGCTCGCGCATCCGCGCCTCGATGGCCTCGATGTCCTCCGGGGTGAACGGCCGCTCGACGTCGAAGTCGTAGTAGAAGCCGTCCTGCACCGGAGGACCGATCGCCCACTTGGCGGTCGGGAACAGGTCGGTGACGGCCTGCGCCATGACGTGGGCGGTCGAGTGCCGGAGGATGTCACGCCCCTCGGGGCTCG
>SKII01000160.1 GCA_007116505.1 Nitriliruptoraceae bacterium | reverse complement strand
GCGCGCTTGTGGTCCTGCGCGGGTGCGAGCAGCACCGCGTCCTCGCCGTCGCACACGGCGAACAGGCTGCGCTCGGGCCCGTCGAGGAACTCCTCGATGACGAGCGTCGCGCCTGCGTCACCGAAGCGACGCGCGACGAGCGCGGCGTCGACGGCGGCCTCCGCCTCCGCCCGGTCGGCGGTGACGACGACGCCCTTGCCCGCCGCGAGCCCGTCCGCCTTCACGACCCACGGGACGCCGGGAGCGGCGAAGCGGTCGAGCGCCGCGAGCGCCTCGTCACGCGACGACGTCGCGACCCAGCCGGCGGTCGGCACGCCGGCCGCATCCATCACGGCCTTCGCGAACGCCTTGGAGCCCTCGAGCCGTGCGGCGTCGCCGTGCGGACCGAACGCGGGGACACCTGCATCCGCGAGCGCGTCGACGAGGCCGGCGACGAGCGGCACCTCCGGACCGACGACGACGAGGTCGACGCCCTCCGCCCGCGCGGCCGCGACGATCCCCTCGACGTCGTCGACCGCGACGTCGATGCAGCGTCCGAGCTCGGCCATCCCAGGGTTGCCCGGGACCATGACGAGCTCGGCGACCCCGTCGTCCTGCGCGAGGCGAGCGGCGAGCGCATGCTCACGGCCCCCCGAGCCGACGACGAGGATGCGGCGTCCGGCCACCTCAGCGCCGCTCGAGCGTCTGCGCGCGCCCCGGCCCGACCGAGACCCACGTGATCGGTGCCCCACACTGCTCCTCGAGCAGGTCGATGTAGCTGCGGGCGGCCTGCGGGAGGTCGCCGTAGCGCGTGATGTCCGACGTCGTCGTGCCCCAGCCCTCGACGGTGACGTACTCCGGCTCGGCATGGTGCAGCAGCGACTGGTGCGACGGAAGGTGATGGAACCGCTCCCCGTCCGCCCGGTAGGCGACGGCGACCTTGAGCTCCTCGAAGCCGTCGAGCACGTCGAGCTTGGTGAGGAACAGGTCGGTGAAGCCGTTCACACGCTGCGCGTAGCGGGCGACCACCGCATCGAACCAGCCGACGCGTCGCCGGCGGCCCGTCGTCGTCCCGTACTCGCCGCCGACGTCGGTGATGCGCTCACCGACCTCGTCGAACAGCTCGGTGGGGAACGGTCCCGTGCCGACGCGCGTGACGTACGCCTTCGTGATGCCGATGACGCGGTCGATGCGGTGCGGCCCGATGCCAGCGCCGGTCAGCGCGCCGCCCGCGACCGGGTTCGATGACGTCACGAACGGATACGTGCCGTGGTCGAGGTCGAGCATCGTGCCCTGCGCACCCTCGAGGATGACGTTGGCGTCGCACTCGAGCGCCTCGTGGAGCAGCGCGGTCGTGTCCGTCACCATCGGGGCGAGGCGCTCCGCGTAGCCGAGGTACTCCGTGGCGATCGCCTCGAGGTCCATCGCCGGACGGCCGTACACGCGGGTGAGCACGAGGTTCGTGTGGTCGAGCACGGCCTCGAGCTTCTTGCGGAAGATGCCCTCGTCGAACAGGTCCTGGACACGCAGCCCGACCCGCGACGCCTTGTCGGCGTAGGCCGGACCGATGCCGCGGCGCGTCGTGCCGAGGTTCTGCTTGCCCAGCCGGCGCTCGATGAGCAGGTCCAGCTCGCGGTGGTACGGCATGATGAGGTGCGCGTCGCCGGAGATGCGGACACGCTCGAACGGGCGCAGGCCCTTCACCTCGAGACCGTCGAGCTCCTCGAGGAGGACCTTCGGGTCGATGACGACGCCGGCCGCGATGACGGGCACGACGTGGGGATAGAGGATCCCCGACGGGATGAGGTGGAGCTTGAGCACCTCGTCGCCGACGACGATCGTGTGCCCCGCGTTGTTGCCGCCCTGGTAGCGCACGACCATGTCGGTCGCGTCGGCCAGCAGGTCGGTCGCCTTGCCCTTGCCCTCGTCGCCCCACTGGGCGCCCACGATGATGCTGGCGGGCACGCTGCCCTCCCCTGCACGGCGCCCGACGTCGGGCGGCACTCCGACGGGCGGGCCCGCCAGCGCCCGGACGGGCACCGTGGCCCGACGCTAGCCGACGCGCACCGGCCGGCTCAGCGTGTCACGCCGGGGTCCGTCTGGCGCATCCGGGTCCGTACGGTGCCGATCCCGTCGCCCGTGAGGATGCCGCCGCGGCCGAACAGGCGGCCGCCCTCCCAGTTCGAGAGCCCGAGCTCGGGCGTCGCGAGCGCGTACTGCCCGTCGACCCAGCGCGTGAAGCCGTCGCCGACGAACGGCGCCTCGACGGTGCGCCACACGGCGTCATGGTCGGCAGCGTCCTCGCTGAGCACGGAGACGATGAAGCGGGGGCTGTACCGGTTGCACAGCGCGACAGCGTCGTCGAGGTCGTCGACGAGCGCGAGCGTCAGCTCCGGCGAGTCCTCCCACTCCCACTCGGTCGCGAGGCCGGCCTCGTCGAGCTCCTCGGCACGCACCTCCGGCACGGCGCCCTCCGCACGTGCGACGGCGACGGTCCGGTCGAACCAGCCGGGTCCGACGAGCCCGGTGACCTCGTCCCGCTCCGCAGCGTCGCGCACGAGCACGTGGAGCTTCGGCTCTGTACCGCGCGCCGACGCGGCCTCCTCGAGGGCGGCGAGCACGACGGGAACGGCGTCGGCCGCGG
>SKII01000152.1 GCA_007116505.1 Nitriliruptoraceae bacterium | reverse complement strand
GAGTGGATGCCGTTCGTGATGAACGTCTTCGTGCCGTTGAGGAGGTAGCTGCCGTCGGGCTGCTTCACGGCGGTGGTGCGCATGCTCGCGAGGTCCGAGCCGGCGCCCGGCTCCGTCATCGCGATCGCGGTGATGAGCTCGCCGCGCGCCATGCCGGGCAGGAAGCGCTGCTTCTGCTCGTCGGTCGCATACTTCAGGAAGTACGGGACGATCGTGTCGTTGTGGAGGATGGTCCCGAGCCCCGACGCGCCGACGCGCATCAGCTCCTCGGTGATCACCAGGTTGTAGCGGAAGTCCGGCATGCCTCCGCCGCCGTACTCCTCCGGCACGTCGGTGCACAGCAGCCCGAGCTCTCCCATGCGCAGCCAGATCTCGCGCGGGACGATGCCCTCGCGCTCCCAGTCGAGATGGTTCGGCGCGATCTCCGCCTGCGCGAAGCGCGCGACGACCTCACGGAACTGCTCGTGCTCAGGCTCGAAGATGCGTCGGTGCAGCTGCATGGGGTCCCCTCCCGGACATCGACCTGCGGACGTCGACGTCCCACCGCCGACCCGGCGAGAGGCTAACCCGACCGCCGGCGCGTCGGCCGGGACTCAGAGGATGCCGACCCTGCGCAGGGCCTCGATGCCCATGCCGGTGAGCACGAGCCCGACGGCCACGCGCAGCCACAGCATGCGCCGCCGACCGGGGGTCAGCTCGACCTGCTCGTCGGACCCCGGCATCGTCCCCGTGCGGCGGTGCCGCGCGAGCGCCGCCAGGGTGCCGATGGCCATCGCCGCCCCGACCGCGGCGAACGATCCGACGATCAGGAAGGTCCACGACGAGTCGCCCACGTCACCCTCCTCGCTCCGCATCGCGCGACGGAGGACGGTGACCGCGCGACCGTGGCCCCGTCCGGGTCACGAGCGTACGCTCGCCCCATGGCTCCCTCCACCGCACGCACCCGCACCGCCCACCTGACCCACCCGTCGGCGGGCGCCCCCGCTCGCCGGAGTGCGGCCCGTCACGGGGCGACGGCGCTCATCGCGTGCTGCTCGCTGCTGCTCGCCGCCTGCGGCGGCGACGCGCCGTCCGGTCCGGTCGGTCCCGGCCCCGAGGTGCCCGAGGGCGCGGCGGACGCCTCGTTCGTGTCGCTCGATGCCATCCCCGAGGAGATCGAGGCCGCCATCGCCGACGCCGCGGAGCGCTTCGGCGTGCTCGAGGAGGAGGTCGCCGTGGCCGCCGCGGTCCGCGTGACGTGGGCCGACGGGGCGCTCGGCTGCCCGGTCGACGGGGTCATGTACACGCAGGCGCTCGTGCCCGGCTACCTGCTCACGCTCGAGGTCGAGGGCCGGCGCCACGCCTACCACGGTGCGGACGGTCGCGCGCCGTTCCTCTGCGAGCGCTGAGGGCGGGCGCCGTCAGTTGACGCGCACGTCCTCGGGAAGGTCGGCGAGCAGCCGCAGCCGGCCGGCCTGCCGTCGGAGCACATCGCTCCAGAGCGTCGCGGGCCGCGAGGTGAACACGTCGGACGGTTCGCTGTCGACGACGACCCATGCGCCGTGCCACAGCTCATGCTCGAGCTGGCCCGGAGCCCATCCGGCGTAGCCGGCGAACAGCCGGACCTGGGTGATCCCATCGCCAGCGAGCGCCGGATCCGCATCGAGGTCGACGAGCCGGAGCCCGTCCACGAACGTCGTGTCGCTGCGCGTCGCCCCGTCCTGCGCGCGGCCGATGGCGACGAGCGCGTCGGGCTCGACCGGACCGCCACCGAAGAGGACCCCGGGAGCGGGGACGAGGTCGATGAGGACGTCGGTCGCCTCGCTGACGGGGACCTCGGACGCGCGGTTGAGCACGACGCCGAGCGCACCGTCCTCGTCGTGGTCGATGAGGAGGACGACCGACCGCGTGAACTCCGGGTCGTCGAGCACGGGCATGGCGACGAGCAGCCTGCCGGTGTGCCAGGTCGGCATCGCCGTCCCCCGCCCATCCACCCGCCGCGCCGTGCGTGGGTGCCTCGGCACCGTAGCGGAGCGCCCGATCAGACGGGGCTGTGGACCCCGGCGTCCTCGCCGCTCCAGCCGCCCGCTCCGGCGCCGTACCCGCCGCCGGACGAACCGCCGGGCGCACCCCCGGGACCGGTGGCCCGACGTGAGAGGTTCGCGAACTTCGCGAAGTGCGCGAGGAAGGCGAGCTGGACCTTGCCGACGGCGCCGTTGCGGTGCTTCGCGATGATGAGCTCCGCGGTGCCCTTGTCGGGCGACTCCTTGTCGTACACCTCGTCGCGGTAGATGAACCCGACGATGTCGGCGTCCTGCTCGATCGAGCCGCTCTCGCGCAGGTCGGACAGCATCGGGCGTTTGTCCGTGCGCGACTCCGGCTGGCGCGACAGCTGCGACAGCGCGACGACGGGGACGTCGAGCTCCTTCGCGAGCATCTTGAGCCCGCGGGAGAACTCGGCGACCTCCTGCACGCGGTTGTCGCTGCGCCGGCTCGACGACATCAGCTGCAGGTAGTCGACGACGATGAGCTCGAGGCCGCGACGCTGCTTGAGGCGGCGCGCCTTCGCGCGGATCTCGAGCATCGTGATCGACGGCGTGTCATCGATGAACAGCGGTGCGTCGTTCATGCGACCGAGCGCCTC
>SKII01000134.1 GCA_007116505.1 Nitriliruptoraceae bacterium | reverse complement strand
GGTCCGCGCCGTCGCATCGCTCGCTGACGGAGCGGCTCGCTCGAGCGTCCGGGCCGCGCTCCGACGCGTCGCCACATGGCTCGAGCAGGGGCGTGCGCTCTCCGTCGCGCTCCACGACGTCGCCGCGCCGACCCACGTGGTCGCCCTCGTCACGGCTGGCGAGCGCACCGGCGACCTCCCGGACGCGCTGCGCTCGGCGGGCGAGCTGACGCGCCGCGTCGAGCGTCTCGGGGAGACGCTCCGGCGGGCGCTGCTGTACCCGGCGGTCGTCCTGCTGCTCGGCGTCGCCGTCGTCGTGCTCGTGTCCATGACCGTCGTCCCTCCGATGGAGCGGACGTTCGCGTCGCTCGGCGGCGAGCTGCCGCTCGCGACGGTGGTCGTGCTCCGGGCGAGCGCGCTGGTCCGCAGCCCGTGGTCGGCCCTCGTCGTGCTCGCGACGGTGCTCGGCATGCGGCTGCTCAGGCGGCGGGGCGACCGCGGCGCTCCCGCGCAGCTTCGCGGGCTCGTCCCCGGGGGCCGTGGGCTCGAACGTGACCTGCAGCTGGCGGTCGCGACCCGGCTCGTCGCGGCGATGCTCGCCGCGGACGTCCCGCTCCTCGACGCCATCCGGACGGCATCGAGCACCACGCCGGAGGGGCGCGTCGCGCGACAGCTCACGCGTTCGGCCGACCTGCTCGAGGCCGGTGGGGACGCGCTCGGCGAAGGAGGGATCGGTGACGCGCTCGACGTGGCGGAGCGCGAGATGCTCCGGGTGGCGAGCGCGAACGGCCTGGACGCCCAGCAGTGGTCCCGCGTGGCCGACCGTCGCGCATCGGCTCTCGAGGCCCGGACGGGACGGCTCGGTGCGGTGGTCGAGCCGCTCCTCGTCGTCCTCGTCGGCATCGTGGTCGGGGGCGCGGTCCTCGCGCTCTACCTGCCGACGTTCCGTGCGCTCGAGCTCCTCTGACGAGGTTTCCACAGGTCGCGGATCGGTCCACCACGAGCAGCCCCGGCGTGCGACGTTCCGCGAGCGGACCCTCCGCCACCGACCGAGAGGATGACCATGCAGCAGCAGCCAGCACCCACACCGACGGCGGTCCTCGCCGACGGGCACCTCGTCCGCGGCGGCGCGCTCGTCGCCGTCGCCGGCCACGCGGGCTCCGCTCCGGCCCGACGCTCGAGCATGAGCGCTGCCGTGCAGCGCCGCCGCAGCGTCGCTGATCGTCGCCGCGCCCCCGAGGGCGCTCGGCGCTCGGCGCACGGCGAGGACGGCTTCACCCTCGTCGAGCTCCTCGTCGTCGTCGCAGTGCTCGTCACGCTCGTCGGGATCGCGCTCCCCACCTTCGCACGTCAGCAGGAGTCGGCATGGGACGCCTCGGTGCGCGCCCAGCTGCGCGCGGGCACCATCGCGCTCACGTCGTATCAGGCGCAGAACGGTGCCTATGCGGCAGCCGCGCTCGCCCCCGGTGCCGGCTGGGGCTACGAGACGTCCCCGGAGGTCGTCGCGTTCTGGGACGGCTTCGGCACGGACACGTTCTGCGGGAGGGCGTGGCGCAGCACCGGCGCCGAGGGCGAGGACCAGCCGGATGCGACCCTCGCGGCCTCGCTGGCGCAGTTCGTCGCGCTGCCCGACGGGGTCTTCCCCGCCGACGAGCGGAGCTGCCCGTGAGCTCCTCGCTCGCGCTGGTCGGCGGAGCCCTCGCGGGCTCCGCCGCCGGCGCCGCGCTCGGCCGGTGGCCGCAGGGTGAGACGCTCGCCCGTCCGGCACGCTCACGCTGCACGGCGTGCGGCACGCTCCTGCGCGCTCGTCACCTCGTGCCGGTGGTGTCGTGGCTCGCGCTCCGCGGCCGCTGCGCCACGTGCGGCGCGCCGATCGACGCACGCCTGCCGCTGCTCGAGGCCTCCTCTGCGCTGCTCGTCGTGGCGGCCCTCCGGGTGCACGGGGTCGGGGCGAGCGCGGTCCTGCTCGCCGTCGGCGGGGTCGCGCTGCTGCTCGCAGCCATGAGCGACCTCGAGCGCCTCCGCATCCCCGACCGGCTCACGTTCCCGCTCGCGGCCGTGGGCCTGGTCGGGCTCGTGCTTCTCCGTCCTGAGGCCGCACCCGCGGGGCTCCTGTGGGCGCTGGGCGTGCCCGCCACGATGCATGCCGCTGGTGCGCTCGGCGAGCGGTCCGGGCTGCGGCGGCCGGTCGGCCGTGGGGACACGAAGCTCCTCGTCGGCGTCCTGGCGCTCGCGGGCCTCGTCGACGGGGGGCCCGCGACGGTGCTCGTCCTCACCGTGGTCGCCGGTGGGGTCGCCTCGGCGGTCGGACTCGCGACGGGACGCCTGCGCAGCGGTGACGTGATCCCGCTGGCTCCCGCGGTGGCGCTCGCCTACCTCCTCGTCGTCCTCGTCCCGAGCATCCCGTCGGTCCTCGACGCCGCCACCGTGAGCGTCGGGGGAGGAGTGCGATGAGCGCAGCGAGGGAAGGCTCGGGGAGCTCGTCGCGGCACGCCGGCCGCAGGGTCCGCGTCCGCATCGACCGCGACGTCATCGAGGTGACCGGAAGGCGCCTCGGGCGTGAGGCCCGGGAGGTCCATCCTGTCGTCGAACCGGACGACCCCTACACGGTGCTGGAGACGGTCCTCGCGAGGAGCGCACTCCTGCGCCCGGGGCGTG
>SKII01000028.1 GCA_007116505.1 Nitriliruptoraceae bacterium | reverse complement strand
TGAACGGCCGGGCCCCCTCCGCGAGGAGGCGCAGGGGGGCGGCGGACCCGGGGGCGAGCACGTCCCCGGGCACCGCGATGACCTCCCGGCCTCGCTCGGCCGCCGCCGACGCGGTGAGCAGCGAGCCCGAGCGGGAGCCACCCTCCACGACGACCGTGACGGTCGCGAGGCCGGCGACGATGCGGTTGCGCGCGCGGATGACGCCCGGGTGCGCGGTGACCTCCGGCAGGAGCTCGCTGACGAGGGTCCCACCGTCCTCGAGGACCCGAGCGAACAGCCCCCCGGGCCGCGCATGGGGCGCGGGGTAGGCGACCGCATGCCCGCAGCCGAGCACGACGGTCGTGCCGCCCGGCAGGCCGATCGCGGACGCGTGAGCCGCTGCGTCGACGCCGACCGCGCCACCCGACACGACCCGGCCACCGGCCCTCGCCACCGCTGCGCCGATGAGCTCGGCGACGGCCGTGCCGTAGGCGGTGGCGTTGCGCGAGCCGACGATGGCCACCCCGGGCCCTGTGCTCGCGGGTGGCTCGCCGCGCCAGGCGAGCAGCACGGGCGCGTCGAGGTCCGGCCATCCCTCCGCGAGCGTCGACGGGTAGGCGGGGTCACCGACGAGCGCGGCCCGTACACCGAGCCGTGCCCACGTGCCGACGATGCGGTGGGCGACGTCCACGAGGGCGTCGTCCGGACGTCCCCCGTGACCCGTGGCGGCGGCGAGCAGTGAGCCCGCACCTGCGTCCGCGCCGGTCGCGCCACCACCCTCACCCCGGTCGGCGGCGTCACGGATGCGCCGACGGAGCACGTCGAGGTTGCGTCGCGGGCCGCACGCCCATGCGAGCACCGTGGCGAGCGCGTCGGGATCGGTCCCCTCCGCACACACCGTGCGTGCGCTCCGCCCGAGGGCGACGAGCGCGCTCACGACGGCAGCTCGGTGAGACGGAGCCCCATCGCCTCGGCGACATGCTCCTCCTCCACCGTGTCCGCGCCTGCGAGGTCGGCGACGGTGCGCGCGACCCGGAGGCAGCGGTCATGGGCACGGGCGGACGCGCCGAGCGCGTCGAGCCCGTCGGCGAGGAGGGCGCGTGCCGCGGCGGTGCTCGTCCCGTGCACGACCCGCCATGGCGCGTCACGGTTGAGCGCTCGACCCTGGCGGGCGCCCGCATGTCGGCGCGCTCGGAGCACGCGGGCCGCGACCTCCGCGCTCGACGGTCCGTCCGGCGGGCCGGTCAGTCGTGCGCGCGGGACCGGACGCATCGCGACGTGCACGTCGATCCGGTCGAGGAGCGGCCCGGACAGCCGGCTGCGGTAGCGGTCGATGCGGTCGGGCCGGCAGCTGCAGCTGCGGCGCGGGTGCCCGAGCATCCCGCAGGGGCACGGGTTCGTCGTCGCGACGAGCTGGACGCGTGCCGGGAGCACGACGCGGACCCGCGCACGGTCGATCACGACGCGACCCTCCTCGAGCGGCTGGCGCAGCGCGTCCAGCACGCTCCGTGGCGTCTCGAGGAGCTCGTCGAGGACGAGCAGCCCGCGGTGCGCCAGGCTGAGCTCGCCCGGACGTCCCGGGCCCGCGCCACCGCCGACGAGCGCGGCCGCGGTGATGCCCGTCTGCGGTGCACGCACGGGTGGGCGCGGGGACGGAACGGCGCACGGTCCCCCCGCGACACCGTGGACCGTGGCGACCTCCAGCTGCTCGTCACGGTCGAGGTCAGGGAGCACCGTGGCCATGCGCCGCGCCAGCATCGACTTCCCGCACCCGGGAGGACCGACGAGGAGCAGGTGGTGCCCTCCCGCCGCCGCGATCTCGACGGCGCGGGTCGCGACGGGCTGCCCACGGACGTCCGCGAGGTCCGTGCCTGCGTCCGGGTGGCTCGCCTCGCCCGGAGGGACGTGCGGCTCCGACATCGCACCGAGCGGTCGCGCGACGGCCCGGCGTGACACGAGGGCGACCGCCTCGGGGAGGTCGCGTGCGGGCCAGACCTCGAGTCCGGGCACCGCCGCCGTCACCGCCGCGCCCTCCTCCGGGACGAGCAGCCGGTCCGCGCCGAGGCGCTGCGCGCCGATCGCGACGGCCAGCACCCCGGGGACCCCTCGGAGCGTCCCGTCGAGCCCCACCTCGCCATGGGCGTGGAGGTCCTCGAGGCCGCGCGGGTCGAGCTGGCCGCTGGCGGCGAGCACCGCCAGCGCGAGCGGGAGGTCGAAGCCCGTCCCGACCTTCGGCAGGTCGGCCGGCGCGAGGTTGACGACGATGCGCAGCGGCGGCCATCGGAAGCCGGACCGCTGCAGGGCGGCACGCACCCGCTCCCCCGCCTCGCGGACGGCCGCGTCGGGCAGCCCGACGAGCCGGAGGCCCGGCAGACCGGCCGAGACGGCGCACTCGAGGCGGACGGGCCGCGCCTCGACGCCGACGAGGGCGAGGGTCCGGACCACGGTCAGCCGCGGGCCGCTCACCACGCGCCCACATGGTGGACCGCCTGCGGGACACCTGCCTGCGGGACACCTGCCTGCACAGCCACGGCGCCTGCGGCGGTGCGACGTGGGAGGTCGAGCGTGACGAGGTCGAAGCGGACCCCGCGGGCGGAGAGGGTGCCGTCGGCGAGCAGCACGGCGGTCATGCGTCGGATGCGGCCGCGCTGGCGCGCTCCGAGCGCCTCGAGCGCTCCACCTGCGGATGATGCCGAGCGCGCCTTCACCTCGCAGACGACGAGCAGACCACTCCGAGCGTCACGCGCGACGACGTCGAGCTCACCACGCAGATCCTCGACACTGACGCGCAGGTTCGTGGCCACGATGTCCAGACCGTGATGCACAGCGAGGTGGTCGGCGGCGAGCCGCTCCGCAGCCCTCGCCAGCTCGCTCCGACCGCGCGGGCGACCGCCCGCGGCGAGGTCGGCGGAGAAGGCGCAGGGCGAGGTCCCATCCATGCGCCCACCGTCGCGCATCGTCGGTCGCTCCGCCACCCCCGGATCGCGGGCTGTGGACGACGGTGCCGCCCGCCCGGGTCAGAGGATCCCGGCGGCCCACGCGATGGCCACACCGATCACGGCGAGCGCGATCACGAGCATGGCGATGTCGTTCCACTTGCTGTCGCGGTAGCGGCGGGTCGCGTTGAAGCCCATCGCGGTCCCTCAGGGCTTCTTGAGGAACTCGTCGAGAGCGGCGTCGTCGTGGACGAGCTCCTCGACGTTGACGTCGCGGAAGGTCAGGACCTTGACCTCCTTGAGGAACCGGGCGGGCCGGTACATGTCCCACACCCACGCGTCCGACATGCGGACCTCGAAGTAGAGGTCCTCGTCGCCCCGCGGCGTGATGTCGACCTGGTTGCACAGGTAGAAGCGCCGCTCCGTCTCGACGACGTAGCGGAACGTCGGGACCACGTCCCGGTACTCGCGGTAGAGCGCGAGCTCGAGGTCGGTCTCGTAGGCGTCCAGCTCCTCGGGGTTCATCGGACCTCCGTCGGTCGTGGCGACGACCGGAGGGCAGGGTAGCCCCGCGGATGCAGGGTCCGGCAGGGCTCCCCCACCGACCTGGGGACGACCGTTACGGTCCGCACCGAGGATGCGCCGGCCGCACGTGCCGGCGACGACGGAGCAGGCCGGTGACGGGGCGACGACGCACAGGGGACGCGCCCGTCAGCCCGCTCGAGCGTGGCGCGTGGGACGCGGGCCGCGCGGTCGTCGGCATCGACGAGGTCGGCCGCGGCGCATGGGCGGGCCCGGTCACGGTCGCCGCGGTCGTGCTCGACCCCGCCGCACTGCCCGCAGGGGCACGCGACTCGAAGCGACTCTCGCCGGCCCGGCGCACCGAGGTCGCAGCGGTCGTACGCGGTTCGGCGCTCGTCGGGATCGGCGAGGCGACGAACGACGAGGTCGACCGGGTCGGTCTCGCTGCAGCGCTCACCGAGGCGGCACGGCGTGCGCTCGCTGCCGTCCTCGCCGCACCCGGAGCACCGGTCGACCCGCTCGTGCTCGTCGACGGACCGCACGACCTGGTCCGGGTCGCGGGGGTCGAGGTCGCGACGCTCGTCGGTGGCGACGACGCCGCCATCTCGATCGCCGCAGCCTCGGTGGTCGCGAAGGTCGACCGCGACACGCTCATGGCGCGCCACGATCCCGCCCATCCGGCCTACGGCTTCGCACGCAACCGTGGCTACGCATCGCCGGAGCACGTCGCAGCGCTCGAGCAGCACGGCCCGTGCGACCTCCACCGTCGTAGCTGGGCGCCGGTGGCCCGGCTGCTTCAGCCGTCGCTGACCCTCGACGGCGCGTCGTCGCCCGCGGGCTCCGGCGCCTGACCGACCAGCGACGTCCCGTTGCGCAGCGGCCACACCACCGCGACCGCACGCCCGATGACCCGGTCGGTGGCGACGAAGCCGAGCGACCCGCGCGAATCCGCCGAGTTGCGACGGTTGTCACCGAGGAAGAACAGCGCATCGTCGGGCACAGTCACCGGCCCGAAGTCCGACGCGACCGGGCCGGACAGGTAGGGCTCGGCGAGGAAGACGCCGTTGACGCGGAGCATCCCGTCGACGATCGCGACCTCGTCGCCGGGGAGCCCGACGAGCCGCTTCACCAGATCGCTCGGGTCGGGCGGGACGATGCCCGTCGCGTTCCCGAGCGCCGCCAGCGCACGGGCGAGGAGACCGCCCTGGCCCTCGGTCTCGCCCTCGTCCCGCTGCACACCGGCGAAGACGACGACGTCACCCCGCTCCGGCTCACGGAAGCGGTAGGTGACCTTCTCGACGAGGATGCGGTCATCGACCGCGAGGGTCGGCAGCATCGACGACGAGGGGATGAAGAACACCTGGACGGCGAGGACGCGGAGGAGCACCGCGATGACCATCGCGACACCGACGAGCAGGACGAGTTCGCCAAGCCCCCCACGGCGACGACGACCGAACGTGAACTCCGGTGCGCCAGAGATCAGGCGTTCGCCTCGCGCTTCTCGCGGATGCGCGCCTTCTTGCCCGCGCGGTCACGCTGGTAGTACAGCTTCGCGCGACGGACACGGCCGCGGCGGACGACCTCGATGTGGTCGATGGTCGGCGAGTGCACCGGGAAGGTGCGCTCGACGCCGACGCCGAAGCTGTCCTTGCGGACCGTGAAGGTCTCGCGGATGCCGCCGCCAGCGCGCGCGATCACGTCGCCCTCGAAGACCTGCACACGGCTGCGCGTGCCCTCGACGACCTTCACGTGCACCTTGAGGCGGTCGCCGGGCCGGAACTCCGGGATGTCGTCGCGCAGCTGGCGACGGTCGATGACGTCGAGACGGTCCATCGTCGTGCTCCCTCGGGAAGCGCAGCACGCGACGGTCGTCGCGGCGGTGTCGTACCACGGGCGGGCAGGATGCGGGCCCGGGCGGTGAAGGGTGCAGGGTACGGCCTCCGCGGCACGGAGGTCAACCCACGCCGCCACCGCCCCCGCCGGAGCCCTCCGGGCGGTCGGGAAGGCGGTCGGGAAGGAGGTCGGGACGGATCGCGCGGGTCCGCTCGAGCGCCCGCTCGCGACGCCACGCGGCGACGGCCCCGTGGTCCCCGGAGCGCAGGACGTCGGGCACGCCATGCCCTCGGAGCTCCGCCGGACGGGTGTACTGCGGGTGCTCGAGCAGCCCGTCGGAGAAGGACTCCTCCACCGGCGACTCCGCGTTACCGAGCACGCCGGGGAGCAGGCGGACGACGGCCTCGACGATCGCCACGGCGGCGACCTCGCCGCCCATCAGCACGTAGTCGCCGAGCGAGACCTCGTCGGTCGCGACGAGCTCGTGCACCCGCTCATCGATGCCCTCGTAGCGACCGCACAGCAGGACGAGCCGGTCCTCCGCAGCGAGCTCGCGCACGAGGGCCTGGTCGAGCGGGCGCCCGCGCGGGGTGAGCAGCACCGTGCGCGGACGAGGGCCGCCCGCGACGGCGTGCGGCGGCTCCACGGACACGCCCGGGGGCAGGTCGTTCCACACGGACTCCGCCGCGGCCACGAGCACGTCGGCGCGCATCACCATCCCGGCCCCACCGCCGTAGGGGGCGTCGTCGACGCTCCGGTGTCGGTCCGTCGCCCAGTCCCGCAGGTCGTGCACGCGCACGTCGAGCGTGCCCTGCTCCCTCGCGGTCGCGACCAGCGACGTGTCGAGCGGTCCGGTGAAGAAGCCGGGGAAGATCGTGAGCAGGTCGATCCTCACACGAGCCCCTCCGGGAGGTCCGCCGCGACGAGCCGCAGCCCCTCGGGCCCGTCGACGACCTCGACGAGCTCGTCGGCCGCCGGGAGGAGCCACGTCGTGCCGTCCGGGGCGACCACCTCGAGCAGGTCGTAGCCCGCCACCGCGGGCATCTCGACGAGCGCGCTCACCGTCCCGAGCTCCGCGCCCTCACCGTCGACGACGGGCAGCCCGACGAGCTCCGCTGCGAGGTAGGTGTCGAGCTCCTCCGCGTCGATCGGTTCGGCCTCCAAGGCCGCACCACGCAGGAGCTCGGCCGCGGTCCGGTCGCCGACGCCTGCGAAGCGGACGAGGGGGCGACCCTGATGCTCACGGACCGTCGCGACCGTCGGGGCGCGCCCATCGAGCCACACGGCCGTGCCCTCAGCGAGCCGGCCGGCCACGTCGGAGGTGAGGTGCACGACGACCTCGCCACGCAGCCCGTGCGCCTTGCCGACACGGCCGATCTCGGCACGGGTCGCGTCGGTCACGTCGGCGACCCGGCGAAGGTCTCCACGTTCAGTCGAGGATCTCGACGGTCACGTCCTCGTCGTCGAGCGCACCGGCGGCACGGATGAGGGCGCGCAGCGCCTTCGCGGTCCGGCCACGCTTCCCGATGACCTTGCCGACGTCCTCCGCGTGGACGCGGAGCTCGAGCACGACGCCCTGGTCGTCCTCGACCTCCTCGATCTCGACGTCATCGGGGTGGTCGACGAGCTCCTTGACGATGAAGGCGAGCGCGTCGTGGGCCTTCACGCCTGCTCCTCGGCGGCCGGCTCCTCAGCAGCGGGAGCCTCAACCGCGGGCTCCTCAGCGGCCGGCTCAGGAGCCGGCGCTGCGGCAGCCTCTGCAGCCTCCTGCGCACGGGCACGGGCCTTCTTGGAGAGCCGCTGCTTGTCGCCACGCACGCGCGCGGGCGCGTCCCCGGGCTTGACCTCCTCCCACGCGCCGCTGATGCGCAGGAGCTTCTCGACGGCCTCGGTCGGCAGGGCGCCGTTGCGCAGCCAGTGGAGTGCGCGCTCGTTGTCGACGCTGATGGTGGAGGGCTCGTCGAGCGGGTGGTAGTGACCGATCGCCTCGATGAAGCGGCCGTCGCGCGGCGAGCGCGAGTCGGTGGCGACGATGCGGTAGTGCGGGCGCTTGACGGTGCCCTCGCGGCGGAGGCGGAGCTTGACGGCCATGTTCGGTTCCTTATGGGTCGGGCGCACAGCGCCGCGGAGGCCATCCGTACCGTCGTCGAGCGGTTCGACGGCGGCGGGGAGGGCCGGGGTCAGGCGTCCGGCGGGAGGCGGGCCTCGAGCGTGGACGCAGCGCGGAGCGTAGCGCCCCGGAGGAGCGACGTCCCCGGCCCGTCCGACCGCGTCAGCCGCCCGGCCCGTCCGACCGGGTCAGCCGCCCGGATCACCCGTTGGGGTCGGAGGGCAGACGCAGCCCGGCGAACCCACCGGTCCCCGGCCTCTGCGGCGCGCCCGCACCACCGAGCGGCCCACCCATCGGCCCACCCATCTGGCCGGCCATCGGACCGCCGAGGGCCGCAGCGCGCGCCTGCATCGCCGCCCGCTGGGCGCCCTTGCGCCCCTTGCCGCCCTTGCCACCCTTCCCACCCTTGCGCCCCTTGCCACCGCCCGCAGCACCGGCGGCCTGCTTCAGGAGCTGCTGCATCTGCTCGAACTGCTTCACGAGCCGGTTGATCTCCGGGACCGTGGTCCCCGACCCGGCAGCGATCCTCCGGCGTCGGCGACCGTTGAGCACGCGCGGGTCGCGCCGCTCCTGGGGCGTCATCGACCGGATGATCGCCTCGGTGCGGACGAGCTGACGGTCGTCCACGTCCGGTGCGCCCGCGCCGCTCATGCCGGGCAGCATCCCGGCGACACCGGACAGCGGCCCCATCCGCTTCACGGCCTGCAGCTGCTCGAGGAGGTCGTCGAGACCGAACGTCCCGTCGAGCAGCGCCTGCTCCGCGTCGCGGGCCGCCTGCTCGTCCTGGACCTGCTCGGCGCGCTCGATGAGGGTCAGCACATCGCCCATGCCGAGGATGCGGGAGGCCATGCGGTCGGGATGGAACGCCTCGAGGTCCTCGACCCGCTCGCCGACGGAGGCGAACAGGATCGGTGCGCCGGTCACCTCGCGCACCGAGAGCGCAGCACCTCCACGCGCGTCACCGTCGAGCTTCGAGAGGATGACGCCATCGATGCCGACGACGTCGGCGAAGGACCGTGCGACGGCCGCGGCCTCCTGCCCGACCATCGCGTCGATGACGAACAGCGTCCGCGACGTTCCGCCGAGCTCGTGCGCGACGTCGACGATCGCGCGCGCCTGGCGGAGGAGCTCGTCGTCGACGTGCAGGCGTCCGGCCGTATCGATGATGACGGTGTCATGGCCCGCGAGCCGCGCGCCCTCGAGCGCCTCCCTCGCGACGGGGACAGGGTCCCCCTCCGTCACCGGAGCGTGCACCGCGACGCCGGCACCCGCAGCGACGATGCGCAGCTGCTCGACAGCGGCGGGCCGCTGGAGATCGCAGGCCACGAGGACGGGCCTGCGACCCCGCGAGGCGAGATGACGCGCGAGCTTGCCGGCCACGGTCGTCTTGCCCGCACCCTGGAGCCCCGCGAGGACGATGACGGCCGGCGCACGGCCCTCGAGGTCGAGGGGCACGTGATCCCCGCCGAGCGCCGCGCGCAGCTCGGTGTCGACGGCCCGCACGACGTGCTGGCGCGGGTCGAGACCCGGAGCGACCGTGACGCCGACCAGCTGCGCGCGGAGACGGTCCACGATGCCGCGGACGACAGCGACGTTGACGTCGGCCTCGAGCAGCGCGAGCCGGATGTCGGACAGCGTCGAGTCGACCGCCGCAGGGTCGAGCCGTCCACGACCCTTCAGTCCTTCGAGCGCCCCCGAGAGGCGCGCCTGCAGGGCGTCGAACATCGTGGCTCCGGTGCGACGGTCAGGGCGGATGTGCGTGCCGGTGGTGGTCCGAGGAGGCTACCGGCGGCCCCGCACCGCTCAGCCGGCGAGCATGCCGTCGACGTAGGCGACCGGGTCGAACACCTGCAGGTCGTCGACACCCTCGCCGAGACCGACGAGCTTGACCGGGATGCCGAGCTGCCGCTGCACGGCGACGACGACACCGCCGCGCGAGGACCCGTCGAGCTTCGTGATCGCGACGCCGGTCACGTCGACGGCCTCGTGGAAGGCCTCCGCCTGCGCGATGCCGTTCTGCCCGACGGTGCCGTCGAGGACGAGGAGCGTCTCGTCGACCCCACCGGAACGCTTCGCGAGGACGCGGGCGACCTTCCCGAGCTCGTCCATCAGCTCGCGACGGTTCTGCAGGCGCCCGGCCGTGTCGACGATGAGCAGGTCCGCGCCGGAGGCGATCGCCGCGTCGGCGCCGGCGTAGGCGACCGACGCGGGGTCGGCGCCCTCCTCACCGCGGACGAGCTCGCAGCCGGTCCGCTCGGCCCAGATGCCGAGCTGCTCCGCCGCAGCCGCGCGGAACGTGTCCGCGGCCGCGAGCACGACGCGCCGGCCGGATGCGACCTCCCGGGCAGCGAGCTTGCCGATCGTCGTCGTCTTCCCCGCACCGTTCACGCCGGTGACGAGCCAGACGGTCGGGCCGTCGCCCTCGCGCGCGGCGAGCGACCGCTCCCCCGCCGACAGCTCGGCCACCAGCGCGTCGCGGAGGAGTCCGCGGACGTCCGCGAGGTCGCGGACGCCACGCTCCCGTGCAGCGGTGCGCACCTCGGCGACGAGCGATGTCGTCGCCTGCACCCCGACGTCGGCGGCGAGCAGCCCCTCCTCGAGCCGCTCCCATGCGGCGTCGTCGAGCCCCGCACCGACGAGCTCCGCGAGCGCAGAGGTGAGGAGGTTGCGCGTGCGCGCGAGA
>SKII01000056.1 GCA_007116505.1 Nitriliruptoraceae bacterium | reverse complement strand
TCGACGTTCCGTGTGTCCGTCGAGGTCGAGGCGTTCGACCGCAAGCACCTGCTGCGTGACGTGACGTCGGTGCTCGGTGACCTCCACCTCTCCATCGTCTCCGCGCAGGTCAGCACGCGCCCCGACCGCGTCGCGGTGCTGCGTTTCGCCTTCGAGCTCGCTGACCCGGCCCACCTCAGCCACGCGATCAGCACCATCGCCGGGGTCGAGGGGGTCTACGACGTCTACCGCGTCGTGCCGCGACCGAACGGCATGACCGGGGAGGCCGTGATGGAGCGTCCGGCCGGCGTCCGATGACGGGCCGCGCCGCATGACCGGCCCCGTCCTCGAGGCCGCGCGCCTCGGCGCATGGGCGACGAACTGCGTCGTCCTCGGCGACCGTGCCACGGGGGAGGCCGTGGTCGTCGACCCGGGGCAGCGCGGCGAGGAGGCCGTCCCCGTCCTGCTCGAGCGCGTCGGCCTCCGGGCGGCCGCGATCCTGCTCACCCATGCACACCTCGATCACCTGTGGGCGGCGCCCGCGCTCGCCCGCACCCTCGACGTCCCGGTCCACCTCCACCCCGACGACGCGTGGCTCTGGGAGCGACCCGAGGACGCGTTCGGACCGTCCGGTGCGCAGCTCGCCGCAGGCTTCGGCTTCGCCGGCTGGGACACGTCCGACGTCGACCTGCGGCCCCTCGCCGATGGGCAGCGCCTCACCCTCGCCGGGCTCCGCATCGACGTGCGCCACACGCCCGGGCACACGCCCGGGCACGTCGTGTTCAGCACGGAGGACCTCGCCGGCGCGCCGATGCGCCTCGACGGGCATCCGCTCGCCGCGAGGGGCGCCGTGCTGCTCTCCGGCGACCTCCTGTTCGCCGGATCCATCGGGCGCACGGACCTCGCCGGGGGCGACGGTGCGGCGATGTCACGCTCCCTGGCCGCGACCATGGCAGGATGCACGGACGAGACGCTCGTGGTGCCCGGCCACGGTGAGGCCACGACCATCGGCGAGGAGCGGGTGACCAACCCGTTCCTGCCGCGCTGAGGAGCCCGGATGCCCCCCGTGGACGTGAGCCCCCCGTCGGGTACGCGCGACCTGTTCCCAGGGGACGTGCTGCTGCGTCGCCGGACGTTCGCCGCGATCGAGCAGGCGTTCGAGCGGCACGGCTTCGAGCCGCTCGACACCCCCGCGTTCGAGCGCCTCGACGTGCTGACGGGGAAGTACGGGGAGGAGGGTGAGCAGCTCATCTTCCGGATCCTTCGCCGCGGCGACCACGCGGCGAGCGGTGAGGCGGACCTCGCGCTGCGCTACGACCTCACCGTGCCGCTCGCCCGGGTCGTCGCGCGGTACGGGTCCCAGCTCCCGCAGCCGTTCAAGCGCTACCAGATCGCGAGCGTGTGGCGTGCGGACCGTCCCGGCCGTGGTCGCTACCGCGAGTTCACCCAGTGCGACATCGACATCGCCGGGGCGACGTCGCTCGTCGCCGACGCGTCGGTGATCCTCGCGCTCTCCGACGCGCTCGGCGCGATCGGGCTCGAGGGGGTCACGGTCCACCTGAACGACCGCGACGCGCTGCACGGGCTGGTCGCGGCCTACGGCATCCCCGAGGGTCTCGGCGCCTCAGCGCTCACGGCGCTCGACAAGCTCGCGAAGATCGGGCCGGACGGCGTCGCCGACGAGCTGCGCGGCCGCGGCGTCGCTCCGGGTGCCGTCGCGGCGCTGCACGCCGACCTCACCGCGGACGACCCGACGGCCGCGGTGGTCGCTCGCGTCGCGACCGACGAGCGTGGTCGAGCGGGCCTCGACCGCATCGCCGGGCTGATGGCGCTCCTGCCGCCGGAGGCAGGGGTCGATGTCGTGCACGACCCGGTCCTCGCCCGCGGACTCGGCTACTACACCGGTCCGGTCTTCGAGCTCACCCACCCCGCGCTCGACGCGTCGATCGCTGCGGGTGGCCGCTACGACGGGCTGGTCGGCATGTTCGGCGACGATCCGGTGCCCGCGGTCGGAGGCTCGCTCGGGCTCGAGCGCATCCTCCTCATCCTCTCCGAGCAGCAGGGGCTCGAGCCCGGTGGGGCCGGTCCGGGGCCCGACGTGCTGGCGACCGTCCTCGACCCTGGCGACGCCGCCGACGTGCTGGCCGTCGCGACGCGCCTGCGGGCGGCCGGCATCTGCGTCGACGTCTACGGCGGCGAGGGGCGGATGAAGAAGCAGCTGCGGCACGCCGACCGCCGTGGGGCCCGCTTCGCGCTGGTCCGCGGGGGCGACGAGCGCGCCGCCGGTAGCGTGACGCTCAAGGAGCTCGCCACCGGCGAGCAGACGACCCTGCCCGAGGAGGAGGCCGCGCGCTTCCTCCGGGCGCGCCTCGCCGCCGCGGATGCCGCGGATGCCGCGGGCGACGCGTGACGACGAACCCGGAGCCATCGTGAGCATCACCCCCTACGGCGCCATGCGCACCCACGGCGCGGGCGTCCTGTCCGCGGCCGACGAGGGCGGCGAGGTCAGCGTCGCCGGCTGGGTCGCGACCCGACGCGACCATGGGGGCGTCGTCTTCCTCGACCTCCGGGACCGGTCCGGCGTCGTGCAGGTCGTCGCGGACCCGGACGTCGCTGCAGACGTCGTCGCGTCCGCTCAGCGCCTCCGCGACGAGTGGGTCGTCCGCGT
>SKII01000003.1 GCA_007116505.1 Nitriliruptoraceae bacterium | reverse complement strand
CTCGGCGGACTCGGCGGGCTCGGCGCGGGGGCGGGCGCCGGGCCGTCGGGTGCGGGTCCCGGCGCCGGGCTGTTCGGCGGTGCGGATCCGTCGGCGGCGCTCCGCCAGTCCGCCGCGACGCTCAACGCGCTCCAGGCCGGACAGGTCATCGGCACCCTCGCACGTCAGGTCCACGGCCACCGCGACCTCGGCCTTCCCACCGCACCGGCGTCGACGGCCGGCCTCGTCGCCGTGAACGTGGCGACGACGTTCGACGGCTACGACGTCGACGCGACCGAGGTCGCCGTGGTGCTCGCCGTCACCGAGGCTGCCCACCGTCGTCTCCACCATGCGATCGGCTGGCTGGACGCGCACCTCGTGCGGCTGGTGGGGCGCTTCGCCGACGCGATGACCGTCGACGAGTCGCAGCTGCGCGACCTGGCCGTGCAGATGGAGCAGGACCTCAACCCGGAGGACCCGGACGCGTTCCGCCGCGCGCTCGAGCGCGCAGCACGGCTGCGGCTCGCGCCCAACGACGCCCAGCGGGCAGTGCTCGCGCAGCTCCAGGTCGTCGTCGGGCTGGTCGGTGCGTGGGCACGCCACGAGGCACGCGCCACGCTCAAGGACCGGCTGCCCGGGCTCGCCCGCATCGAGGAGGTCCTCCGACGCCGCCGCGCCGTCGAGGGCGACGGCGAGGAGCTGCTCGCCGGGCTCGTCGGGCTCGACCTGCGCATCGGCGACGGCTCGGTCCCGGAGCGGTTCGTCACGACCGTGCTGGAGGTGCTCGGCACGCGCGGGCTCGAGCAGGCCCTCGCGCATCCGGAGAACCTCCCGGACCTGGCCGAGCTCGCGGACCCCGGCACCTGGCTCGCGCGCAGCGTCGGCGACGTCGAGGTGCCCGACGATGTCGCGGCGCTGCTCGAGGGGCTCGGTGACGCTCCGACGGAGGCGAGCGCGGAGGACCGGGCGCAGCAGGATGCGCCGCGCGACGCCGATCCCGACACCGATCCCGACGATGCCGCTGAGGGTCCCTGAGGCGACCCGTCCGCAGCGAGCGTTCTCCGCACGGTCGCGTGCGGAGTGGTTGGATCGGTCGCTCCGGGACCCCTGTGGACGGACTGTGGAGCGGCCGCGACGTCCGCGGGACCTGTGACCAGCGCTTCACCCGACTCCCCCGTCAGTGCCTCCCAACCCCACGTCCACGCACGGTCAGGCCCTCCACAGGGCGTCCACATCCCGAGCGCCGGTTGTCCACAGGGGCTGTGGATGACGGGCGCGCGCGTCGGGCTCGAACGACCTACGGTCCCCCGCGTCGAGGTCCCCAGGGGGGCTCGGACGGACCCCACGGGGAAGGGGGTGCGGCCGGGCGCCGCTGGGGATCTTGCGTTCCGGCGCCCGCCGCGTGGCGCACGCGCCGCGGCCCGCGCCGTGGCACGCGCCGTCGCTCGCGCCGTCGCTCGCGCCGTGGCTCGCGTCGCGCGTTGGACCGCTCCGTACCCTTACGTCGGCGTCCGGTGCGCAGAGAGGGTGCGGAGCATGAGCGAGCGGTTCCTTCCTCCGCCGCCCGCCCCGCGTGCCGCCGCGTTCTTCGACCTCGACCGCACCCTCATCAGCGGCTCGTCGACGTTCACCTTCGGCGTGGCCGCGTGGCGTGCGTCGCTGCTCGGCAGCCGCCGCCTGACGGGTGACGCCGTGCGCGCCCTGTCGTTCCGGCTCTTCGGGGCCAGCGACGAGCGGTCCGCCTCCACCCGCGACCGGCTGCTCGACGCCATCCGCGATGTCCCGGCCGAGGACCTCGCCGCACTCAACGGGGTGATCCTCCCCCGCCTCGTCGAGCAGGTCCGTCCCGAGGCGCGCGAGCTGATCGAGATGCACCGCACCGCTGGGCGCGAGCAGTGGATCGTGTCCGCCTCCGCGCAGGGCATCGTCGAGCCGCTCGCGCACGCGGTCGGCATGACCGGCGGCATCGGCACGCGCATCGCCGTCCGCGACGGCGTGTTCACCGGCGAGCTCGACGGCCCGTTCGTCTACGGCGAGGGCAAGGTCGAGGCGATGCGCACGATCGCGGCCGAGCGCCACTACGACCTCGAGCGCTGCTACGCGTACTCGGACTCCATCTCCGACCGCCCGATGCTCGAGCTCGTCGGGCATCCCGTCGCCGTCAACCCCGACCGCGCGCTCGAGACGCTCGCGCGCAGCCGCGGCTGGCCGATCGTCATCTTCGCGCGTCGGGCGAAGCGCATCCTCACGGCCTCCACGCTCGCCGGCGGGCTGCTCGGCGTCGCCGCGAGCGCCTACGGCTACGGCGTGCAGCGCGGCCGCGCGTCGCACGCCGGGCGCAGGCCGCGACGCACGCTCATCCCGTGACCCCGACGGCAGCGCCGCTCCCCTGCGCAGGCTCCCCGCACCTCGACCTCCTCGTCGACGAGGTCGCACGGCTCGCAGCGCGGGTGGAGGCGGCGTGCGCTGCGCTCGATCGCCCTCACGGTCGTCCTGACGGGCGTCCTGACGGGCGTCCCGACGCGGTCGGCACGCTGCGCGCCGAGCAGGACGCGCTCACCGCCACAGCCTCGCTCCGCCTCGACGGCGGGCTGCGGGCCACGGCAGACGGCGCCGGCCTCGAGCGTCCCGGGACGTGGCTCGACGCGCTCGGTGGCACCGTGGAGTCCGGCGCCGAGG
>SKII01000164.1 GCA_007116505.1 Nitriliruptoraceae bacterium | reverse complement strand
TTCGAGTGGACCAACATCAAGCCACAGGTCGACCTCGTGCACCTCCCGAACGGTCGCAGCGTCATCCTGCTGTCCGAGGGACGGCTCGTGAACCTCGGGAACGCCACGGGCCACTCGTCGTTCGTGATGTCGACCTCGTTCACGAACCAGGTCCTCGCCCAGCTCGAGCTGTGGCAGCACCACGAGGACTACAAGGAGGAGGTCTACGTCCTCCCGCGTCACCTCGACGAGGAGGTCGCTCGCCTGCACCTCGACCGCATCGGCGCGCGGCTGAGCGAGCTGTCGCCTGACCAGGCCGCCTACCTCGGTGTCGAGGTGGAGGGCCCCTACAAGGAGGACACGTACCGCTACTGAAGCGCGTTCAACTTCAGCAGCGGGGCGCACGGTAGGGACCTTCGGTCCTCCGGCTACGACCCGTGTGGTAGTACGTTGCGCAGGACGGACAGTGACCAGATCACGGTCCGACGTGGGACCCGTGCTCGCCCGTCGGCGCACGGCAGCGACAGGACAAGGACACAGCATGCGCAAGCTCTCCCGCGTTCCCCTCGCCCTCGCGGCGGGTGCACTCATCCTCAGCGCCTGTGGCGGTGACGACGCGGCGGCCGACTTCAAGGCCTGCCAGATCACCGACACCGGTGGCATCGACGACCGCTCCTTCAACCAGACCGTGTGGGAGGGGTTCACCCGTGCGGAGCGTGAGCTCGGCATCGAGATCAAGTACCTCGAGTCGACCTCCGAGTCCGACTACGACCCGAACATCCAGGCCTTCATCGACGAGGGCTGTGACGTGATCGTGACGGTCGGGTTCCTCCTCGGCGACGCCACCGAGGCGTTCGCGATCGCGAACCCGGACCAGGCCTTCGGCATCATCGACTACGCCTACGAGACGTCCTACTCGAACCTGCTCGCCATGGTGTTCGACACCGACCAGGCCGGCTTCCTCGCGGGCTACGTCGCCGCGGGCATGACGGAGACGGGTGTCGTCGGCACGTGGGGCGGCATCAACATCCCGCCGGTCAGCGTGTTCATGGACGGCTACCTGGCCGGCGTGAACCACCACAACGCGGTCAAGGGCACCTCCGTCTCCGTCCTCGGTTGGGACGGCTCGGACGGCGTCTTCATCGGCTCGTTCGAGTCGCAGGACCTCGGCAACTCGGTCACGGCCGACATGCTGCAGAACGGCGCGGACATCATCCTGCCCGTCGCCGGACCTGCTGGGCTGGGTGCTGCGACCGCGATCGAGGACTTCGGCTCCGGCCTGATGATCTGGGTCGACACCGATGGTTTCTTCTCCACGGACTTCGGCTCCATCACGCTGACGTCGGTCGAGAAGAAGATGGACAACGCCACCTTCGACCTCATCAGCTCGGTCAAGGACGGCACGTTCTCCGGTGGCCTGTACGTCGGCACGCTCGAGAACGCGGGTGTCGGCATCTCCCCGTTCCACGACTTCGACGCGGACGTCCCGGACGAGCTGAAGGCCGAGCTCGACGCGCTTCGCGCGGAGATCATCGCAGGGAACCTCAGCACCAAGCCGTGAGTCCATGCGTCGACCCACGTGTCGACGTCGCACGGTGGAGGGGCGCCCGGCCGGGCGCCCCTCCACCTGTAGCGGGTAGCGTTCACCGTCTGTCGAGGTGAGGTCCACTCGACCCGAGGCCCGCCGAGGAGGGCAGCGATGCGCCTGGAGCTGCAGGGCATCACCAAGCGCTTCCCCGGCGTCGTCGCCAACGATGCGATCGACCTGACCGTCGAGCCCGGCGAGGTCCATGGCCTCCTCGGGGAGAACGGCGCCGGCAAGTCGACGCTGATGAACATCCTCTACGGCCTGTACCGCGCGGACGAGGGCACCATCCTCGTCGATGGCGTGCCGCTCGAGCTCGACGATCCGGGAGATGCGATCGCCGCGGGCATCGGCATGGTGCACCAGCACTTCATGCTGGTCCCGGTCTTCACCGTCGCCGAGAACATCATGCTCGGGAACGAGCCCCTCGACCGGTTCCGGCGCTTCGACCGTCGAGCTGCGCGCCGCGAGGTCGAGCGGCTCGCTGACACCTTCGGCCTTCCGGTCGACCCTGACGCCCGCGTCGAGGACCTGCCGGTCGGACTGCAGCAGCGGGTCGAGATCCTCAAGGCGCTCTCGCGCGACGCACGCCTGCTCGTCCTCGACGAGCCGACGGCGGTGCTCACCCCGCAGGAGGCCGATGGACTGTTCGCGTCGATCCGCGGGCTCAGGGAGGCTGGGAGGTCGGTCATCTTCATCTCCCACAAGCTCCGGGAGCACCGGGACATCGCCGACCGGATCACGGTGCTGCGACGTGGCCGGGCCATCGGCACGGTCGACGCGCGCACGACCGAGCCGCAGCAGCTCGCCGACATGATGGTCGGGCGTCCGGTCCTGCTCATGGTGGACCGGCAGCCGGCGACGCCGGGGGACCCCGTGCTCGTGCTCGAGGGGCTCTGCGTGACGGCACCGGACGGGGCACGGCTCGTCGATGAGGTCGACCTCACCGTGCACGCCGGCGAGATCGTGGCGATCGCCGGCGTCGAGGGCAACGGGCAGACCCCGCTCGTCGAGGCGATCACCGGTCTGCGCGCCACGAGCGCCGGGACGGTCCACCTCTCCGGCAGGGACCTCACCGGCCTGGGGCGTCGCGACATCCTGCGCGGTGGTGTCGCGCACATCCCGGAGGACCGCAACGAGCACGGCCTCGTCGGCTCCTTCTCGATCCGTGACAACCTCGTGCTCAACCTCTGGGACGACGAGCGTTTCGCGAGCGGTCGAACCCGGCGCCGCGACGCCGTCGAGGAGCATGCGCGCACGCTGGTCGCCGACTTCGACATCCGCACGCCGAGCACCACCACGCCCGCCTCGAGCCTCTCCGGCGGGAACCAGCAGAAGGACATCGTCGCACGGGAGTTCTCCCGTCCGACGGACCTCCTCGTCGCCGCGCAGCCGACGCGCGGCATCGACGTCGGCTCGATCGAGTACATCCATCACCAGCTCGTCGCGCGGCGCGACGAGGGAGCGGCAGTGCTCGTCGTCTCCTCCGAGCTCGACGAGGTGATGGCGCTCGCCGACCGCGTCGCCGTCATGTTCCGGGGCCGGCTCGTCGGTCCGTTCCCGACCCCGGTCGCGAAGGATGCGCTCGGCCTGATGATGGCGGGCGCGTCACCGGAGGAGGCGCTCGGGGGGGTGCCGACGTGAGCGTGAGGGACATGGAGCCTGTGGAGGCCGACGGGGGAGCGATCGGCGAGGAGCGACCTGACGCCGGGCGTCGCATCGTCGCGCTCATCATGGGGGCGGACGTCCGGCTCACCGCGCTCGCCTTCGTCGCGGCCTTCGCTGTCGGGGCGGTGTTCCTCGCGTTCTCCGACACGAGGACGCTCGACGCGCTCACCGGTGGGGCAGGGATCGGAGCGACGCTCCAGGCCGCGGGACGGGCGGTCGGACGCGCCTACGGCGCGCTCCTTCGGGGGTCGCTCGGAAGCCCCGGTGCGCTCTCGGAGACGCTGGTCGCAGCGACCGTGCTCATCCTCACGGGCCTGGCCGTCACCATCCCCCTCCGCGCCGGCCTGTTCAACATCGGCGGCGAGGGACAGGTCATCGCCGGGGGCCTCGCGGGCGGCTACGTCGGCTTCGCCGTCGAGGGACTCCCGCTCGTGGTCCACCTGCCCCTGGCGATCGTGGCTGCGCTCATCGGCGGCGCCGTCGCCGGCTGGATCCCCGGCGCGCTCAAGGCGCGGACGGGAGCGCATGAGGTCATCAGCACCATCATGCTGAACAACACGCTCAACTTCGTCGCCATCTGGCTGCTCACCACCGCCCTGTTCCAGGTCCCGGGGCGGTCGGACCCCATCTCCCGCAACGTCCTCGCGACCGCCCGACTGCCGCGACCCTTCACCGGTCTGCGCGTGGACATCGGCATCATCCTCGCGCTCGTGATCGCCCTCGCGGTTCTCTGGCTGCTCGACCGGTCGACCGTCGGCTTCGAGCTCAACGCCGTCGGGGCCAACCCGAGCGCGGCGACCGCCGCGGGCATGGACGTGGGGCGGGTCACCGTCCGGGCGATGACGTTCGCCGGCATCGCCGGCGGACTCGCGGGTGGGGCGCTCATCCTCGGCGTGCAGGGGCGCATCACCCCCGGCTTCTCCGCGGGGCTCGGCTTCGACGGCATCACCGTCGCGCTGCTCGGCCGCGGCACGGTCGGCGGCACGGTCGCCGCCGGCCTGCTGCTCGGCGCGCTGAAGGCAGGAGGCCGCGCGATGCAGGCGCGCTCCGGGACGTCCCTCGACCTCGTCGTCGTGATCCAGGCGCTCATCATCGTGTTCGTGGCGGCTCCGGGTCTCGTGCGAGCCCTCTTCCGCGTCCGGACGCAGGCGACCACCACGACCAACATCGCGCAGGGGTGGGGCTCATGGGCGCCGTCGTCAGCATCGAA
This sequence comes from Nitriliruptoraceae bacterium, assembly GCA_007116505.1. The sequence goes on along the minus strand of SKII01000164.1, from coordinate 5,704 downwards.
CGTGCCGCGCGCACCCGCCAGCTCCGCTTCGCCGTGTTCACCCTGCTCCTCGGTGCGGCCGCACCGGTCGTGTTCCTGCGCGGTTCCGCCGGGGAGGTCGCGACGTTCGTGCTCAACGGCGCGAGGGGCGAGCGCTTCCCCCTCCCACCGCTCGAGGTGTCGGTCGTCCCTGCGGTCCTCGTCCTCTCCGGGCTGATCGTCGCGCTCGGTGTGCTGCAGCTGGTGCGTGACCTCTCGCGGCGTGCGCCCGTCGTCGTTGGGGTCGCCGGGGGACTGTTCGTCGTCGCGCTGCTCGTCTGGGCGGCCGCCGGCGCGTCCGTCTCGCTCGTCGCCCTGCTGCGAGGTGCGCTCTTCGCGAGCGTGCCGATCGCCTTCGGCGCGATGGCCGGCGTGCTGTGCGAGCGTGCAGGCGTCATCAACATCGCGATCGAGGGGCAGTTCCTCGCGGCGGCGTTCACCGCTGCGGTCGTGGCGTCCGTCCTCGGCTCCGCATGGTTCGGCCTGCTCGGGGGTATCGCGGCCGGTGCGCTCATCGGCGTGATGCTCGCCGGCCTCACCATCCGCTACCAGGCCGACCAGATCGTCAGCGGTGTCGTGCTCATCGTGCTCGCGACCGGCGTGACGTCCTTCCTCACGTCACAGCTGCTCGCCGCGAACACGGCCTGGAACTCACCCGTGCGCTTCACCGCCACGGCGGTGCCGCTCTTGAGCGACATCCCCCTCATCGGGTCGATCGTGTTCCGGCAGACGCTGCTCGTCTACCTGATGCTCGTCATGGTCGGGGTGCTGTCGTTCCTGCTGTTCCGCACGCGCTGGGGTCTCCGCCTGCGCTCGGTCGGGGAGCACCCGGCAGCCGCCGACACGGTCGGCATCGACGTGCTCCGCACGCGCTTCCGCGCGGACGTGCTCGGCGGTGTGCTCGCCGGCATCGGGGGCTCGTGGTTCACGCTCGAGGCCGCGAGCCAGTTCTCGAAGGAGATGACGGGCGGGCGCGGGTTCATCGCCCTGGCCGCCATGCTCGTCGGGCGCTACAGCCCGGTCGGGGGCCTCGCCGCCGCCCTGCTGTTCGGGTTCGCCGACTCGCTCGCGACGACGCTCCAGCGTCTTCCGGTCCCGCTGCCGTCGACCCTCCTGAGAGCGACGCCCTACGTGATCACCCTGATCGTCGTCGCCGGGCTGGTCGGGAGGCTCCGCGTCCCGGCCGCCGACGGGAAGCCGTACGTCAAGCAGTGAGGGCTGAGGCGATGCGTCCGATGCCCTCCTCGAGGTCGGCATCGGAGAGGGCGTAGGACATCCGGAACGACTCCACGGACCCGAAGCCCTCGCCGGGGACGACGGCGACCTTGGCCGCGTCGAGCAGCACGTCGGCCAGCTCGAGCGACGACCGGATGGTGCGCCCGGCGACGGTGCGCCCCATGAGCGCCGAGACGCCCGGGTAGACGTAGAACGCCCCGTCGGGCTCGACGACCTCGAGACCCGGGATGGCCGACAGGAGCCGCACGGCCGTGCGGCGTCGCCGGTCGAAGGCCTCGCGCATCGTCGCGACCGCGTCCTGCGGGCCGGTCAGGGCCTCGAGCGCGGCGGCCTGGGCGACGTTGCTGACGTTGGAGCACAGCTGCGTCTGGAGCTTCGCGATGCCGGCGCTGATCTCCGGCGGGGCGATGGTCCAGCCGACACGCCATCCGGTCATCGCGTAGCCCTTCGCCACGCCGTCGACGATGACGGTGCGCGGTGCAGCCTCCGGCGCGACGCCCGGCAGGGTGGAGAACCGCGCGTCGCCGTAGACGAGCTCGCGGTAGATCTCATCGGTGATCACCCAGATGCCGTGCTTCGCGGCCCAGCGCCCGACCGCCGCGACCTCCTCGGGCGGGTAGACCGCCCCGGTCGGGTTGGACGGTGAGACGAACACGAGCGCCTTCGTCCGCGGGGTGCGCGCCGCCTCGAGCTGCTCGACGCTGACCCTGAAGCCGCTCGACGCATCGGAGGGCACGGTGACGGTCACGCCCCCAGCCAGGCCGATCTGCTCGGGGTAGCTGACCCAGTAGGGGGAGGGGACGAGGACCTCGTCGCCCGGGCCGATGAGCGCCATGAAGGCGTTGTAGAGCGCGTGCTTGCCACCGTTCGCGATCACGACCATGTCCGCGGTGACGTCGAGTCCGTCACGCCGAGCACGCTCCGCGATCGCCTCACGCAGCGGCGCCAGCCCCGCCGCCGGGGTGTAGCGGTGCATCGCGGGGTCCGCTGCCGCCCGCCGTGCCGCCTCCACGATGTTCGCCGGAGTGGGGAAGTCGGGCTCACCCGCGGCGAAGCCGATGACCGGCTCGCCGGCGGCCTTGAGGGCCTTCGCCTTCGCGTCGACGGCCATCGTCGCGGACGGTGCGAGGGCGGTGATCCGGGCGCTCAGGCTCATGGGTCCTCCACGGCCGGACGGGTGTGCCCGCTGCGGGCACCGCGTGGTGTGCATCCGGCGCTGCCGCGCAGCGTAGTCTCCACGGGTGCCGAGCAACCCTCCCGGCAGCGAGGAGCGCCACCCATGAGCGGACCGACGATCCCGACCGAGCTGCTCCCCGCTGACGGTCGGCTCGGCTGCGGCCCGAGCCGCGTCAGCGATGCAGCGGTCGCCGAGCTCGCTCGACTCTCCCGGACCGTGCTCGGCACCTCCCATCGCCAGGCACCGGTCCAGGACGAGGTGCGGCGCCTCCGCGAGGGGATGCGTGCGCTGTTCGAGCCTCCGGCCGACCACGAGGTCCTCGTGACGGTGGGGGGCGCGACGGCGTTCTGGGACGCGGCGGTGTTCGGCCTCATCGAGCAGCGCTCGCAGCATTACGTCCTCGGTGAGTTCTCCGGGAAGTTCGCGGACGCGGCGCGCAGCGCGCCATGGCTCGAGGAGCCGGTGATCGTGCGGTCCGAGCCCGGGACGCGCCCGCAGCCCGTCGCGGCGCCCGACGGCGTCGACGTGCACGCGTGGACCCACAACGAGACCTCCACCGGTGTCATGCAGGACGTCCGACGGCTCGACGACGCCCTCGTCGTCGTCGACGCGACGTCGGCTGCCGGAGGTCTCCCTGTGGACCTCGCCCAGGTCGACGTCTACTACTTCAGCCTGCAGAAGGGCTTCGCCTCCGACGGAGGGCTCACGGTCGCGATCGTCTCGCCGCGTGCGCTGGAGCGGATCGCTGCGGTCGCTGCCAGCGGGCGCTACATCCCCGCCTTCCTCGACCTGTCGACGGTGGTCGACAACAGCCGGAAGCAGCAGACCTACAACACCCCGGCGATCGCCACCGTCATCCTCGCGCGCGTGCAGGTGGAGGCGATGCTGGCCGGTACGGGTCCGCTCCCTGCCGTCGTGGCCGAGCAGCGGCGCAAGGCCGACCACGTGTACACCTGGGCGACGTCGCGCGAGTGGGCATCCCCGTTCGTCACCGACCCGGACGCACGGTCCCTCGTCGTCGCGACGGTCGACCTGCTGGGAGTGGACGCGGACGCGGTGAACGCCGTGCTGCGCGCGCACGGCATCGTGGACACCGAGGCCTACCGGAAGCTCGGCCGCAACCAGCTGCGCCTGGGGATGTTCCCGGCCGTCCCGCTCTCGGACCTCGAGGCGTTCACGGCCTGCGTCGACCACGTCGTCGGGCAGCTCGCCTAGCCGTCGCCGCGGAGGAAGCGTTCGATCTCGGCCGCGAGCTCATCACCCGTGGGGACGTCGACCTCGCTCATCGGTCGCCCCCGCGTGCCATCGAGCCCGAGCGGTCCTGCCGCCCCGACGGTCTCGGCGTCGTAGAGCCGCTCCAGCTGCGCGACGTGCTCCCGGACCTCGTCCGACGACGTGGAGGCGATGTCGAGACGATGGCGGTTCGCCTCGATGTCAGCCTCGAGGTCCACCAGGTCCACGGGTGTGCCGAGGTGAGAGGACAGCCGCTCGAGGAGCGCGCGTGAGGCCTCCGGGTAGGGGCCTGCGACGTAGTGGGGGATGCGCACCCACATGCCGAGGGTCGTGAGGCCGTGACCCGCGAGCTCCGCCTCGAGGGCGACCTGGGCGGACGCGGGCACCACCATCTGCTCATGGGGGGCGCCGAGGCGCTCGAGCAGCGCACGGTCGCTCGAGGTGCACACGAGCTGGACGGGACGCGTATGCGGGATCGGTCCGGGCACGCTCCCGAGACCGACGTAGCGGCGGATGCCGAAGCGATCCGAGAGCTCGGCGAGATCGTCCGCGAGCGAGCGCCAGCCGAGGTCGGGTTCTGGACCGGTCACGAGCAGGAGGTCGGGACCACTGGAGGGGGAGAGGTGCTGCAGGTCGAGCCGAGGCCAGCGGACCTCACCGAGGACACCGCGGTCGATGTCGAGGGCAGGGCGTCGCGCTCGGTAGTCGTAGAGCGCGTCCGCGTCGAACCGACCGATCGTCAGTGCAGGGATCCGGTCGAGCAGGTGAGCCGCGGCGCCGGTCCCTCCCTCTCCTGCATCGGTCCATCCGTCGAAGGCGACGACGAGCGCGGCGTCCGGCCGGACGGGTTGGTGATCGGCGTCGAGGCTGAGGATGCGCATGAGCGGACGGTACCGCGCCGACTCGTCGACACCGCCGCAGATACGGAGGAGCCGCCCCGAGGGGCGGCTCCTCCGATACTGCGGTGCATCACTTCTTCGCGGCCTTCTTGGCCGGACGCTTCGCAGCGGCCTTCTTCGCCGGACGCTTCGCAGCGGCCTTCTTCGCCGGACGCTTCGCCGCCTTCTTGGCCGGACGCTTCGCCGCCTTCTTCGCGGTCTTCTTGGCGGCCTTCTTGGCCGTCTTCTTGGCCGGACGCTTGGCGGTCTTCTTGGCCGTCTTCTTGGCCGTCTTCTTGGCCGTCTTCTTGGCCGTCTTCTTGGCCGTCTTCTTGGCGGGACGCTTCGCAGCGGCCTTCTTCGCCGTCTTCTTCACGGCCTTCTTGGCGGACTTCTTCGCCGTCTTCTTGGCGGGACGCTTCGCAGCGGCCTTCTTGGCGGGACGCTTCGCGGCTGCCTTCTTAGCCGGCGCGCGCTTCGTCGTCTTCTTGGCGGCCTTCTTGGCCGTCTTCTTGGCGGCTGCCATCGTGGCTCTGCCTCCCTGGTCGGTTCGTACGGTCCGTATGGATCGCACGTGCGAAGACTAAAGCGTCTTGCGTCGCCGGCCCTGCAGCGTGCGCGTGCAGAAGGGCATCACGACGCTGCTGCTGCAGCAGGTCGAAGCTGCCGGAGGTGAGCGGCACCGCTCGCACGAGACTCCCGTGGAATTCCCGTGACCCCTCCGACGCGACGACCACCTCGGCACGCGCTCGCTCCGGGCGGCGTGCTCGCGGCGCGGGTCGCGCGCGTCATCCACGTCCGCCTCGCCCTCGACCACGCGACGCACACCTCGTGTGGTGTCGAGCGACGGGGACGTCGCGTGCGCGACGGTCCCGGGCACCACTGCTCCACCCTCGCATCGACGCCTGGCACGCCGACCCCGAGGCGGCTGCTGCTTGAGGCAGGCGCAGTGAATGATGCGCCTGATGTGCGCGGAAGCGCCTCTGACCGCCACCCTCGGATCGAGCGCACCTCCGAGCGTCAGCATCTGAGCGGGGTCGGCGCTGCCCGGCCGCTCCGGACGGGGGCGCGTCAGCCCCGACCAGGGGGAGGAGCGGGGGACCGGCCTCCGCCTCGCTCCGGCGCCCCTGCGCCAGCCGGACCCCGCCCCGCTCGCAGGAGC
>SKII01000017.1 GCA_007116505.1 Nitriliruptoraceae bacterium | reverse complement strand
GACGGTAGCGACCGGCATGCTGCCGGCATGCTGCAGGAGCGTCCCTCCGGCCGGCTCCCTCCGGCCGGCTCCCCCCGGCCCGCTCCCTCCGGCCCGCTCCCCCGGCCCGCTCCCTGGGACCTCCGGGGCCGCCGACGTCACGCACGCGGCCACCGGCGACCTAGCCTTGCGCCACGCGCCCCGGCGCGAGCGGGCCGGAACGATGGCCCCGCTCCGGCGGCGCGCCCGAGACCGGATCCGAGACGGAGGCCCCGATGTCCACACCAGAGCGCATCGCCCGCGACACGATGGGCGAGATGACGATCCCAGCCGGTGCCCTGTGGGGTGCGAGCACGCAGCGGGCCGTCGAGAACTTCCCCGTCTCCGGCCAGCCCGTCCCGATGGAGGTCATCGCGGCGCACGCGATGCTGAAGTGGGCGGCAGCGACCGCGAACGAGGAGACCGGCGTCGTGACGCCGGAGGTCGCCCGCGCGATCCGCGAGGCCGCCGACGAGGTCATCGCCCGGCAGCACGACGCGCAGTTCCCCGTCGACGTGTTCCAGACGGGCTCGGGAACTTCGACGAACATGAATCTGAACGAGGTCATCGCCAACCTTGCGAAGCTCAACATGGGCGAGGACCTCACGTCGGACGTCGTGCACCCCAACGACCACGTGAACGCCTCGCAGTCGTCCAACGACACGTTCCCGACGTCGGTGCACCTCGCCGTCGCGATCACCTCCGCCGACGTGCTGCTCCCGGCGCTGCGCCGTCTCGCGGCCACGCTGCGCACGAAGTCCGACGAGTTCGCCGACGTGGTGAAGTCCGGCCGGACGCACCTGATGGACGCGACGCCGGTGACGCTCGGCCAGGAGTTCGCCGGCTACGCCCGCCAGATCGAGCTCGGCGTGGAGCGCGTCGAGCGCGCGATGATCACCGTCCATGAGCTCGCGCTGGGTGGCACGGCGGTCGGCACGGGCCTGAACTGCCCCCCCGGGTTCGTCGACCGCATGATCGAGCTGCTGCGTGAGCGCACCGGGCTGCCGCTGCGCGAGGCGGAGGACCACTTCGAGGCGCAGGGCTCGCGCGACGCCCTCGTCGACATCTCCGGTGCGCTGCGGGTCGTCGCGGTCAGCCTCATCAAGATCGCGAACGACATCCGCTGGATGGCGTCGGGACCCCGGACCGGCCTCTACGAGCTGCAGCTCCCCGAGATCCAGCCCGGCTCCTCCATCATGCCCGGGAAGGTCAACCCGGTCATCCCCGAGTCCGTCCGCCAGGTCGGCGCGCAGGTCATCGGCAACGATGCTGCGGTCGCGGTCGGTGGGCTGTCGGGGGAGCTCGAGCTCAACGTGATGATCCCGCTGATGGCCCGCAACGTCCTCGAGTCGCAGCGGCTGCTCGCGGCGGTGAGCGACGTGTTCGTCGACCGCTGCCTCGTCGGCACGACAGCGACCGACCAGGGCCCGATGCTCGTCGAGCGCTCGCTCATGCAGGTCACGGCACTCGTGCCGGAGATCGGCTACGAGCGGTCCGCGAAGCTCGCGAAGACCGCCCACAAGGAGGGGCTGACCCTGCGTGAGGCGGCGCTCGCCGACGGGGTCGACGAGGCCCTGCTCGACCGCGTGCTCGACTACCGGCGCATGACGCAGGGCGGGATGCTCTGACGGACCTGTCCGCAGGCCCCTCCACCACCCGGCCGGGCGACCGGGGCCTCGCGGCGGGCATCGTCGCGGGGACGGTCCTCGCCTACCTGTTCCAGCTCGTGGGCGGCCGGCTCCTCGGGCCGGAGCTGTTCGCCCCCGTGTCCGTGCTGTGGACGCTGATGTTCCTCACGGGCACGGTCGCACTGACGCCGGTCGAGCAGTTCGTGGCCCGCGAGGCGACCTCCGGTCGCCGCGTCCTCTCGGGCCGTCCGACGGCGATCGTGACGGTCGCGGTGCTCGCAGCCGTCGCGGCCGGGTCGTTCACGGCGGTGACCCGCGCGTCGCTCTTCCTCGGCGAGCGGGCGTTCGTCGCGCTGGCGGTCCTCGTCGTGGTGGTGACGGCCCCGCTGTTCGTGGCCCGCGGGCTCGCGATCGGGCAGCGACGCTTCGAGCTCTATGGGCTGATGCTCGCGCTCGAGGGAGCCGGGCGGCTGGTCCTCGGCGGGATCGGGCTGCTCGTCGTCGGCGGACCGGTCGGGCTCGCATGGGGCGTCGCCGCCGGTCCCGCCCTCGCGCTCCTCGTCCCCACGCTGCGCTACGACCGTCTGGCGACGCTGCCCGCCTCCCCCACCCCCTCGCGCTTCCTCGTGCCGTACATCGGGGCCAGCAGCGCGTCGCAGCTGCTGCTCGCCGGGGCACCGCTCGCCGTCGCCGCGCTCGGCGCCGGCCCCGCGACGATCAGCATCGTGTTCGTCACGTTCACGCTCTTCCGTGCCCCGGTCACCGTCGTCTACCTCGTCCAGGGACGCCTGCTCGAGCTGCTCGTCCGGCTGCGCGCGGAGGGCGACCTCGCGCGCATCTCCGGCATCCGGCGCCGCATCGAGCTGGGCGGCGTCGTCGCGGTCGCGCTCGCCGGGGTGACCGGCTGGGCGCTCGGCCCGACCGTCGTCGCGACGCTGTACGGGGCCGCCTTCCGGCCCGAGGAAGCGCGAGGGGGTGGGGGAGGCGGGCAGCGTCGCCAGACGGTCGTAGCGCAGCGTGGGGACGAG
>SKII01000172.1 GCA_007116505.1 Nitriliruptoraceae bacterium | reverse complement strand
CTCCTCGCTGATGGCCCTCACGACGTCACGCTCGCTCAGCACGCCGGTCGGACCGTTCGGTCCGGCGACGACGAGCAGGCCGAGGCCGTCCGCGATCATCGCGTCGGCGGCCTCCCTGAGCGTGGACGTCGGGGTAATCGTCGCGACCGCCGGTGAGGCCAGCCCGCCCACCGGTCCCGCTGCTCCGCTGCCAGCCATGGTCCGCCTCCTCGTCAGGGGTCCGTCCCGCACCCGCAGGGGTCCGGCCCGCACCCGTGTGACGAGCATCCGTGAGTGCGCGCCGAGGGCTCAGGGCCGAAGGTCACCAGCGCGCGGGTCCCCGGACCGAGCAGGCACGCGCTCGGCGTGCCATCATGTGAGCCTCAGCGCCGGCGCGAGCCGGCCCCGGAGGAGGAGGACGGACATGGGACGGATCGTCGTCGGAGTCGACTCGTCGGCCACGTCGCTCAAGGCGCTCCGGTGGGCGCTCGAGGAGGCACGGCTTCGCCAGCTCGACGTCGAGATGGTCCACGCCTTCCCGCGGCCCGAGCTCGTCGGCATGACCATGGTCGTCACCCTGCCGAGCGACGACGAGCTGCGCGAGGCCTCCGAGCAGGTGCTGTCCGAGGCGCTCGCCGCCGTCGGAGGGCCGGGCGACGTGACCATCGCGCAGCACGTCGGTGCGGGCGGTCCGGCGAGCGTGCTCGTCGAGAAGGCGAAGGACGCCGAGCTCCTCGTCCTCGGCTCGCGCGGGCTCGGTGGCTTCCGCGGCATGCTGCTCGGCTCGGTCACCCAGCAGGTGATCGCGCACGCACCGTGCCCCGTCGTCGTCATCACCCCCGACGAGAACTGACCGGGCGCTGACCACACCGGTGCACGAGCTGCGGCTCCCGCTCGCCGACGGGACCGATGTCGCCGCTGCCCATCATCGGGCCGACCCGGCGGGTGACGGTCTCCCGCCGGTGCTGCTCCTCCCCGGCGCGCGCGGGGACCATTCGGCACCACACCTCGTCGCGCTCGCCGAGCTGCTCGCCGCGGCGGGTCATCACGTCGTGCGCGCGGCCCTGTCGCCCCTGCCACCCGGCTCCGGCTTCGTCGGGCCCGCCGAGCGCAGCATCGGGCGGATGCGTGACGTGCTCGCCGCCGCCCGCGAGCTCGTCGGCGATCCCGGTGGGACTGCGGGCGAGCGCTCCGGCTGGATCGTGGGCGGCGCGTCGTACGGGGGACGCGTCGCGAGCCTCGCCGTCGCGGAGGCGGGCGGGAGGGCCATCGATGCCGTCGGGCTGCTGCTCGTCGCCTACCCGCTGCACCCGCCGGGACGGCCCGAGCGGCTCCGGGTCGCGCACTGGCCGGACGTCGACGTCCCCGTCCTGATGCTCTCCGGCGATGCCGACCCGTTCCTCACTGCGGAGCTGCTCGCCGCGCACGTCGGCGACCTCGCCGGCCCGCTCACGCTCCTGACCGTCCGTGGGGGACGCCACGACCTCACCGTCAGCGCGCGCAGCGCACCCGACGGGCGCCGGCGGACCGCCGTGGAGTCCGTCGCGGAGCACGCCGAGGCGGTCCGCACGTGGGCCGCCGCCCTCCCGTGGCAGGGGCCGCGGGACCACTAGGGTTCCGAGTCCACCGGCCCGCCCGACCCGCAGGAGCGCCCCGATGTCCAGCGCCCCCACCTCGACGACGAGCAGTGCGCCCCCGGCGGTCCCCGCGGACCCGGGCGACCTCCCTCGTCGCGCGGTCGACACGATCCGCACGCTCGCCATCGACGGGGTCCAGGCGGCGGAGTCCGGGCATCCGGGGATGCCGATGGGGTGCGCGCCGATGGCGTACCTGCTCTACCGCGAGTTCCTGCGCCACGACCCCGCACGGCCGGACTGGCCGGGACGTGACCGCTTCGTCCTGTCCGCCGGGCACGGGTCGATGCTGCTGTACGCGTCGCTCCACCTCGCCGGCTACGCGCGTCCGACGCTCGACGACCTGCGGGCGTTCCGCCAGCTCGGCCCGGTGACCGCCGGCCACCCGGAGCAGGACCTGCTGGCCGGCGTCGAGACGACGACCGGTCCGCTCGGGCAGGGCTTCGCGACGGGCGTGGGCATGGCGCTCGCCGCCGAGCGCATGGCGGCGGAGCTCGCAGCTGTCGACCCCTCGGCCGCCGCGCTCGCCGCGCAGCACGTCTACGCGATCGTGTCGGACGGCGACCTCATGGAGGGCGTCGCGAGCGAGGCCGCGTCGCTCGCCGGGCACCTTCGGCTCGGCCGCCTCGTCTACCTGTGGGACGACAACCGGATCACGATCGACGGGGGGACGGACCTCGCCTTCAGCGAGGACGTCCTCGCGCGCTTCGACGCGTACGGATGGCACACGCAGCGCGTCACCGACGGCAACGACCTCGACGCGCTGCGCACCGCGATCGCCGCCGCGCAGGCGGACGAGCGTCCGTCGATCGTCGCCGTGCGCACGACCATCGGGTACGGCTCGCCGGCGAAGGCCGGCACGTCCGCCTCGCACGGGGCGCCGCTCGGCACCGACGAGGTCGCCGCGACGAAGGCCGCGCTCGGCTGGCCGCACGCCGAGCCGTTCACCGTCCCCGACGACGTGCGCGCGCACCTCGACGTGCGTGCCGAGGGTGCGGCGCGCTCCGCCGCGTGGGACGAGCAGCTCGTCGCGTTCACCTCCGCCCACGGGGCGGCCGCGCAGGACCTCGT
>SKII01000021.1 GCA_007116505.1 Nitriliruptoraceae bacterium | reverse complement strand
TGCACGGTCGGCGACGGCGCCGTCGTGCACTCGACGCGGGCGGACGGCGCGACCGTCGGCGACGGTGTCGAGGTCGGACCGTTCGCCCACCTCCGTCCCGGCACGCGCCTCGGGGACGGCGCACGCGTCGGGGCGTTCGTCCAGACGAAGAACGTGGTCGTCGGTGAGGGCGCGAAGGTCCCGCACCTCGCCTACGTGGGCGACGCGGACGTCGGTGCTGGAGCGAACGTCGCCTGCGGCGTCGTGACCGTGAACTACGACGGCCGCGAGAAGCATCGGACCGTCATCGGGGACGGGGCGTTCGTCGGCTGCGGGACGATGCTCGTCGCTCCGGTCACGGTCGGGGACGGGGCGTTCGTCGGCGCCGGCTCGACGATCACCGACGACGTCCCCGCCGAGGCCCTCGCGATCGCCCGTGCACGGCAGGTGACGAAGGAGGGACGGGCGCGGGGGCGGCTCGGGTAGGGTCCGCCCTCGGGGCGACGGGCCCCATCCGGGCTCCACCGCGCGGCCGCCGGTCCACACCGAGGTCGACGCGGGACGGCGCCCTCCGACGCCAGCCGGGAGCGGGTCCATGGAGCTCGTCACACGCAAGCGCATGATGGTCTTCGCCGGGTCCTCGTACCAGGACCTCGCTCAGGAGGTCGCCGACCACCTCGGCATGCGCGTCGGCGAGGTGCAGCTGTCGCGCTTCGCCAACGGCGAGCTGTACGCCCGCTTCGAGGAGTCCGTCCGAGGCGCCGACGTGTTCGTGCTCCAGTCGCACCTCTCGATGCCGGGCATGAGCATCAACGACCTGATCATCGAGCAGCTCGTCATGCTCGACGCGCTCAAGCGGGCGTCCGCGAAGCGCACCGTCGCCGTCATCCCCTACTACGGCTCCTCGCGCTCCGACAAGAAGGCCCGCTCCCGTGAGGCGATCGCCGCCCGCATGGTCGCGGACCTCTACGAGGCCGTCGGTGTCGACCGCATCATGTCCGTCGACCTGCACACCGGGCAGATCCAGGGCTTCTTCCACAACCCGTTCGACCACCTCACGGCCCTGCCGCTCCTCGAGCAGTGGATCACCGAGAACACCGACCCGATGCGGCGCGTCATCGTGTCGCCGGACGCCGGCCGCGTGCGCCTCACCGAGAAGTTCGCCGGGCACCTCGGGGCACCCATCGCGATCCTGCACAAGCGGCGCGACCCCACGCAGCACAACGTGGCGGAGACGCTCGACGTCATCGGTGACGTCGAGGGCCGTACGGCCGTGCTCATCGACGACATGATCGACACGGCGGGCACGATCGTCGGCGCCGCGGCGCTGCTGAAGGAGCGCGGTGCGGAGCGGGTCATCGCCTGCGCCACCCACCCGCTGTTCTCCGGCCCGGCTGTCGAGCGGCTCAACGACAGCGTCATCGAGCGGGTCGTCGTCACCAACACGATCCCGCTGCCCTCGGACCTCCAGATGGACAAGCTCGTGGTGCTGTCCATCGCCCCGATCCTGGCCTCGGCGCTCCGCGCGGTGTTCGAGGACGAGTCGGTGTCGGAGATCTTCCGCGGCGAGAACGTCTGACGCCCTGTTGCAGGGGCCGGCCCGCCGGCGGTAGCATCCCCCGAGCCGGACGCCTCCCGACGACGCCACCTCGGTGGATGTCGCCTGCGAGCGCACCGGCGACCCCGCGTGAAACCTCGCCGCCGCATGGGTGACCGACCCACGCCGGGGACCTTCCAGCAGGAGCACTCCGTTGTCCGAGCAGGTCAAGCTCACCGCCAAGCCGCGCACCGCCGCCGGCAAGGGCGCCACGAACCGCCTCCGTCGCGAGGGCCGCGTCCCGGCCATCATCTACGGCCACGAGGTCGACCCGACCCCCGTCAGCGTCGACGCGCGCGAGCTGTTCCACGCGCTCAACGGGCCGGCCGGGCGCAACGCGCTCATCGCGCTCGACGTCGAGGGGACGACCACCCTCGTCGTCGCACGTGACCTGCAGCGCCATGCCGTCCGTCGCGACGTCCTGCACCTCGACCTCCTGGCCGTCGACCGGACGCAGCAGATCTCCGTCGAGGTCCCCGTCGTCCTCACCGACGTCGAGGACGTCGCGCGCGACGGTGGCTACCTCAACCAGGTCCGCATGGTCGTGCCGATCCTCGTCCGTCCGCAGGACACGCCGGACCAGATCGAGCTGTCGGTCGCGGGCATGGGCATCGGCGACGTGAAGCGTCTCGGCGACATCGTCACCATGCTGCCCGAGGGCGCGGTCATCGACGACGACCCGGACCGCGTCATCGTCACGATCAACGCGCCCGCCGGTGGTGGGACCGCCGACGAGGGCGCGGCCGACGAGGCGACCGGCGAGGCCGCCGCGGGCGACGCCCCCGAGGCGTGACCTCGCAGCGCTGGCTGGTCGCCGGTCTCGGCAACCCGCCGGCGGAGTACGCGGGCACGCGCCACAACATCGGTGCGGAGCTCGTCGAGCTGCTCGGCGAGGACGCGGGTCGTCCCCTCGACCGCAACCGCCGCACGGGCTGCCGGACGGCGGAGGTCCGCCTCGGTGGCGCACCGGCGGTGCTCGCGGTCCCCGAGTCCTTCATGAACGTGTCGGGCGGGCCGGTGCAGCGGGCGGCCGGCTGGTACCGGGTCCCGGTGGAGCGCATCATCGTGTGCCACGACGACCTCGACCTGCCCGTCGGCGAGCTGCGCCTCAAGCGCGGCGGTGGTGCGGGTGGCCACAACGGGCTCCGCGACCTCGACCGCGCGTTCGGCGACCCCGGCTACCTGCGGGTGCGCATCGGGGTGGGTCGACCCCCCGGGGAGGCGGCCGCCGCCGACCACGTCCTCAGGCCGTTCACGCCCGAGGAGCGTGAGGTCCTCGCTACGGTGCTCCCCACAGCGGCCCGCGCGGTGGCGACGCTGATCGAGGACGGGCTCGAGACCGCGCAGAACCGCTACCACGGCCGCCCCGCGGCCCGCCCGCCCGGGCGTGACGGGCGCGACGAGGAGGACCGCTGATGGAGAGGCTCCGGAACCTGGCGGAGGTGTGGCGCCAGCTGCGCAAGCTCGACCCGCGCGCCGCGGGCTGGATCGTGCTCGCGGGTGCGGCCGGCCTCGCCGTGGGCGGAGGAGTGGGGCTGCTCCTTTCGCCCTGGGCCATCGCGCCGCTCGGGCTGCTGAACGGGATGCTCGCCGCGCTGATCGTGTTCAACCTGCGTGCGCGCCGCGCCATGTACGCGGCCATCGACGGGCAGCTCGGTGCGGCCGCTGCGGTCCTGAGCCAGATGCGCGGTGCGTGGTTCGTCACGCCCGCCGTCGCCATAAACGGCAAGCAGGACCTCGTGCACCGGGTCGTCGGCCGGCCCGGCGTCGTGCTCGTCGGCGAGGGCGCGCCGCAGCGCGTCAAGGGCCTGCTCGCCCAGGAGCGCAAGCGCCTGTCGCGTGCCGTCGGCGACACGCCCGTGCACACCCTCATCGTCGGCGACGAGGAGGACTGCGTGTCCCTCGGCAAGCTGCAGGCCCGCATCAACAAGCTGCCTGCGAAGGTCGCCCGCAAGGAGGTCGCGAAGCTCGAGCGCCGGCTCAAGCCGCTGACCCGCTCCCTGCCCATCCCGGGCGGCATCGACCCGACCGCGGTCCGGCGGGGTCGCCCCAAGCCCCGTTGAGCGCCCCGTCGAGCGCCCCGTCGAGCGGCCGGTGACCGGCAGGCCCGACGGGCCCGTCGATGTCGACGACGTCCTCGACCCTGGGCTCGCGACCGGGCCGCTCGCCGCGGTGCTGCGGCCGGCGAGGACGGCGCTCGAGGACGTCGGGGTCGACGACACGGTCGTCGCCGCCCACGTCGCGCATCCGATCGTCGCTGCGCTGCTCGCCGAGCGCTCACGACCGTTGCTCGTCGTCACCCCGCGCAGCGCCGACGCGCGCACGATGACCGATGCGCTCTCCGCGCTGCTCGGCGAGGGCAGGGTCGCCCTGTTCCCCGCGTGGGGCACGCTGCCGAGCGAGCGGCTGTCCCCACAGCCGGCGACCGTCGGGCGTCGCCTCTCGGTCGTCGACCGGCTCGCGCACCCCGAGGCGTCCGAGGAGCCGCTGCTCGCCGTCGTCGCGCCCGTCCGTGCGGCGCTGCAGCCGATGGACCCGCGCCTCGCGCAGCGGCGCCCACTCGTGCTCCGACCCGGACCCGCGCCCCTCGAGCGTGTCGTCACCGAGCTCGTCGCCCTCGGCTACGAGCGGCTGCCCCACGTCGAGGCGCGCGGCCAGTTCGCCGTCCGCGGCGGCATCGTCGACGTGTTCCCCGCCGCCGCTGAGCATGCCGTCCGCATCGAGTGGTTCGGCGACGACATCGAGGGGATGCGCACGTTCGGTGTCGGGGACCAGCGCTCGATCGCGCCGGTCGACCGCGTCACCGTCGACCCGGCGCGCGAGCTCGTCGTCGATGCCGAGCTCGCCGACCTCGCCAGGGCCGCCGTCGCCGACGCGCCGGCGCACGCCGAGGCGCTCGTCGCCCTCGCCGAGGGACGCAGCGTCGAGGGTGCCGAGGCGCTGGCCCTCGCGCTCCGAGGTGACGGGACGCTGCTCGCAGGGCTGATGCCGGAGGGCGCGGGGCTCCTGCTCGTCGATCCGCTGCGCTGCGAGGAGCGAGCGCGGAGCATCCTCGCGGAGGCCGAGGGGCTCGCCGAGGTCACGTGGCGGCTCGGCGGGGGCCGGGAGCCCGTGGTGTTCGCGCGGCCGGAGGACCTCACCGCGCTCGTCACGGACCGCAGCGGAACGGTGCACCGTGTCGGACCGTTCGCCGCGGACGGCGAGGAGGCGCTCCCGATCCGGCCGTGGGACTCGCTGCGCGGCGATGTCGACGGGCTCGCAGCCCGTGCGCGCGCGCTGATCGGCGACGGACGGCGCGTCGTCGTCAGCGTCGACGCCGACGGTCCAGCACGCCGGGTGGTCGACCTCCTCTCCGGTCAGGGTGTCCCGGCGGAGGCGCACGCGACCCTCCCCGCCCGTGCGCAGCCCGGCCGGGTCGAGGTCGTCGTGTCACGCCTCGCCGCCGGCTTCGATGCGCCGTCGTTCGGCGTCGCGGTGCTCGCGACGACCGACGTGTTCGGCCCGCGCCGACGGAGGGCGAGTCGCCGTCTCGGCACGCGCACGCGCGCGGCCGACGCCGTCGTGACGCTCGTCGACGGTGACGCTGTGGTGCACCGCACGCACGGCGTCGGCATCTTCCGCGGCATGGTGACGCGCGCGGTCGACGGTATCGACGGGCGCCGAGGCAGCCGCGACTACGTCGTCGTCGAGTACCACGGTGGTGACACGCTCTACGTGCCGTCCGACCAGGTCGACGCGCTGACCCGCTCCCGCGGGGGCGACGAGCCGACCGTGATGCGCCTCGGTGGTGCGCAGTGGGAGCGGGCCCGCAGCCGCGCGCGCGGGGCGGCAGCGGAGCTCGCCGCCGAGCTCGTCCGGCTCTACACGGCACGCCTGCACGCCCCGGGCCGCGCGTTCGCTCCCGACGGGGAGCTGCAGCGAGAGCTCGAGGACGCGTTCCAGCACGTCGAGACGGTCGACCAGCTGGCCGTCGTCGAGGAGATCAAGCGCGACATGGAGGCGCCGCTCCCGATGGACCGGCTCCTCGCCGGGGACGTCGGGTTCGGCAAGACCGAGGTCGCCGTCCGGGCGGCCGGCAAGGCGGTGTTCGACGGCGGGCAGGTCGCCGTGCTCGTGCCGACGACGATCCTCGCGCAGCAGCACGCCGAGACGTTCCGGGAGCGCTTCGCGGGCTTCCCCGTCCGCATCGGTGTCGTCAGCCGGTTCGTCTCCGACGCCGAGCGGCGCCGCGTGCTCGACGGGGTCGCCGACGGCACGATCGACATCGTCATCGGCACGCATGCGCTGCTCGCGAGGAGCGTGCGGTTCCACGACCTCGGACTCGTCATCGTCGACGAGGAGCAGCGCTTCGGCGTCGCGCACAAGGAGCGGCTCAAGCACCTGCGCGCCTCGGTCGACGTGCTCACGATGTCGGCGACGCCGATCCCGCGCACCCTCGAGATGGCGATCTCCGGGATCCGCGACCTCTCGGTCATCGAGACGCCGCCGGAGGACCGCCAGCCGGTCGTCACCGTGGTGCAGCCGTTCGACGAGCGGCAGGTCGAGCTCGCCATCCGGCGTGAGCTGCTGCGCGACGGGCAGGTCTTCTACGTCCACAACCAGGTCGACACCATCGACGACGCCGCCGCGGGGGTCACCCGGCTCGTGCCCGACGCCCGCGTCGGCGTCGCGCACGGGCAGATGGACGAGCGCAGCCTCGAGCAGGTGATGATGCGCTTCTGGGAGCGCGAGCTCGACGTGCTCGTCTGCACGACCATCATCGAGTCGGGCCTCGACGTGCCGAACGCGAACACGCTCGTCGTCGAGCGCGCCGACCTGCTGGGCCTCGGGCAGATGCACCAGCTCCGCGGACGCGTCGGTCGCTCGACCGAGCGCGGCTACGCCTACCTGCTCTTCCCGCCCGACAGCTCGATGACCGAGCAGGCCCACCAGCGGCTCGCGACCGTCGCGGAGCAGACGCGCCTCGGGTCCGGCCTCGCGATCGCCATGCGCGACCTGGAGCTGCGCGGCGCGGGGACGGTGCTCGGTGCCGAGCAGTCCGGCCAGGTCGCCGCCATCGGCTTCGACGCGTACTCGCAGCTGCTGAAGGAGGAGCTCGCGCGCCTCGGTGGGGAGCCGATCCCCGTGGAGACCGACATCCGCGTCGAGCTGCCCGTGGACGCCCACCTGCCCGAGACGTACGTCGCCGACAGCGACACCCGTCTCGACCTCTACCGCCGGCTCGCGGCCGTACGCGACGCCGACGGCGTCCGTGGGCTCGAGGCGGAGCTCGTCGACCGCTTCGGGCCGCTCCCGGAGCCGGCACGGCGGCTCACCGCACTCGCCGCGCTCAAGGTGCTGCTCGGTCGCTGGGGCGTGGAGGAGGTCGTCATCGCGCGCGGGGACCGTCTGCGCGCCCACCCGGTGGACCTCGGGGACCCGGAGCGCGTCCGGCTGCAGCGCCTGCACCCGGACGGCGAGCACCGTCCGGCGTCGCGCACGCTCACCGTGCCGCTCCCAAGGCCCCGCCCCGACGACCTCGTCGCATGGGTGACAGCGACACTGGGTGGTCTGCTCACCCCGGTGCGCCGAGGCGGCTGAGCGGCCTGCTCAGCCCTGCGGCTCCTCGAGGTCCTCGAGCTCGACCCCACGGGTCTCCGGCAGCGCGAGGAAGCCGAACGCCCCCACCGCCGTGACCATCCCGATGGCGCGTGACGCGCTGTCGAAGCCGCCCGTCGCGTCCGCGAGCACGCCGAACCCCGCGAGCCCGACGACGGCGCCGAGCACACCGGCGAACGTGATCCAGCCGGCGAGCGTCGCGCGCGTGCGGGTCGGGACGAGCTCCGCGCCGAGCGCGCCCGTCGGCGGCGCGAACGCGCTCGAGGACAGGATGGCGAGCAGGTACCCGACGGCCAGCCGAGCGTCCGTGCCGCCGTAGGCCCAGGCGACCGCGACTCCGGTCCCGGCCATCGACACGGCCGCCGCGACGTTGCGCCCGATGCGGTCGGCCGCGGCCCGTCCGACGAGGATCCCGACGAGGCCGGCGGGGCCGGCGAGCACGACGAGCAGCGCGAGGAACCCGGGCGACATGCCGAGCACGCGTTCGCCGTAGACGAACAGGAACGAGAACGCCGGTCCGGTGGCGAGCGCGATGAGCCCGCTGAGCACGCTCAGCAGCGCGACGCTGCGGACGTAGGGCCGGGGGACCGCACCGAGCATCCCGCCCTCGCGGAGCCGGTTGCGTGCGATCCGCGGCTCCCGCGTGCCGCGCACGATCAGCGGCAGCGCGAGCAGGGGGAGCACCGCGGCGGCGGTCACGATGCGGAACGTCGCGAGGTCGCCGAGCGCGGCGCGGCCGACGACGATGAGTCCCGCGCCGACGCCGTAGGCGGCGGTCACGAGCGCGATCGCTGCGGAGCGGTCCTTCGCGCGCGTCTCCTCGCTGGCGACGACACCGGCGACGGCGTTGACACCCGACAGGGCCGGCCGTGCGAGCGCGACGAGCGCGACGTACCACCAGAAGCCCGGCGCGGGCGCGGCGAACGTCGTCAGGCCGAGCCCGACGACCGACATCGCGACGAGCACCCGCTGGCGTCCGACACGGTCAGCGACCGACGAGACGGGCAGCGCCGCGAGCGAGGTCAGGCGGATGAGCGCGAGCGCGAGCCCGACGGTCGTCGCGGGCAGGCCGATCTGCGCGGTGAGGTCGCCGCCGTCGCCGACCTCGCCGAACGCTGCGGCGACGTCGCCGATGACGGCGGTGACCCCGAACTGCGCGAGCCCGGATCCGATCGACAGGCCGGAGACGGCGAGGATCGGGGTGGTGAGCCAGCCGGGACGGCGGGGCGCTCGCATCGCGTCCTCCGGGTCGGTCCGGTCGCGCTCGGGGGTGCTCGGGCGGGCTGGCGGGGTGGACGCTAGCGCCCGATGTCCGCTCGCGGACCGCTACGGTCCCCGCCATGCGCCTGATCACCTGGAACGTGAACTCGCTGAAGGCCCGCTGGCCGCGCGTGCCCGAGCTGCTCGAGGCGCACGCGCCCGACGTCGTGTGCCTGCAGGAGACGAAGCTCGCCGCGGGCGCCTTCCCGCATGAGGCGCTCGCGGAGCTCGGCTACGCCGCCGTCGAGTCGTCGGAGGGCCGCTGGAACGGTGTCGCGCTGCTCGTGCGTGCAGGGCTCGAGATCGACGACGTGACGAGCGAGCTGCCGGGGAACCCGGTCCCGGAGGAGGCGCGCTGGATCGAGGCGACCGTCGACGGCGTCCGCGTCGCGTCGGTCTACGTCCCCAACGGGCGCGAGGTCGCGAGCGAGTGGTACCCGCGCAAGCTCGACTTCCTCGCCGCGATGCGCGAGCGGCTCGAGCTGCTGGTCGCCGCAGGTCCGACGGTGGTGGCGGGGGACTTCAACGTCGCGCCGGAGGACCAGGACGTCTGGGACCTCGCCGCGTTCCCCGATGGCTCCACGCACGTCACCGCGCCCGAGCGTGAGGCGGTCGCGGCGCTCGTCTCGCTCGGCATGGTCGACGCGCAGCGGGCGGTGCTGCCGGAGGGTGAGGCGTTCACGTGGTGGGACTACCGCGGCGGCGCGTTCCACCGCGGCCACGGCCTGCGCATCGACCTCGCGCTCGTCTCCGGAGCGGACGTGAGCGCCGTGAGCGTCGACCGCGTCGCCCGTCGCAACAACGAGGCGGGGGACAAGCCGTCCGACCATGCCCCCGTGGTCGTGGACCTCAGCCGCTGACGTCGTGCTGATGGCGGTGGTCGAGGCTCGCAGCCTCCGGCGCCGCGGGGACGCCGTGGTGCGCGGGCTCGTCGAGCACGAGCGTGCCGTCGGGAAGCATGTGGAGATGGCCGCCGAACGCGCGGGACAGGTGCTCCGGTGTCAGGACCTCCTCAGGGGGTCCGAAGGCGACGATGTCGGTGGCGACGAGCACGACGAGGTCGGCGCGGGAGGCGGACCCGATGTCGTGGGTCGTCGTGATGACCGTGTTCCCACGTGCGCGCTCCTCGTCGATCACCTCGAGGATGATGCGCTGGCTCGTCACGTCGAGCCCTGCGACCGGCTCGTCGAGGAGGAGGAGCTCCGCGTCCTGGGCGAGGCCCTGGGCGATGAGCACGCGCTGCCGCTGCCCGCCGGAGAGCTCGGGCAGCTGGCGGCCGAGCAGGTCGGCGACGTCGAGGCGCTCGATGGCGGCGGCGACCCGCTCGCGCATCCGGGCGGTCGGACGACGCAGGAGACCGAGCTCCGCGTACGTCCCGAGCCGGACGGTCTCAGCGACGGTCATGGGCATCTCGGGTCGGACGGCCGTCTCCTGCAGCACATGCGCGACGCGGCCCCGGCGTGGTGGGACGTCCTCGCCGAGCACCCGGGCGGTGCCGCTCGCGACGTCGACGAGTCCGGACAGCACGCCGAGGAGCGTCGACTTCCCCGACCCGTTCGGACCGATGATCGCGACGGACACGCCGCGCGGGATGCGCAGCGTCGCGTCGTGCAGCGCCTCGACCGTCCCGTAGCGGACGCACACGCAGTCCAGCTCGACGGCAGGAGCGGCGTCGGCGGTGTCCCGGCCGTCGCTCATCGCTCGCCCACCTCGCCCGGGGTCGTCTCGGGAACCATTCCTAGGCTAGCGTCGCTGGCGT
>SKII01000078.1 GCA_007116505.1 Nitriliruptoraceae bacterium | reverse complement strand
TGGTCGAGCTTGTCCGCCCAGCCGGCATGGTGGAAGAGATGCGCGGCCGCCGTCGGGACGTCGAAGTCGCGGGTCTCGCGGATCGGCTTGCCGTTGTCGAGCGTCTCGAGCACGGCGAACTCGCGGGCCCGTTCCTGCAGCATGCGGGCGAGCCGGAACAGCAGCTTCGCGCGCTCGGCACCGGGCATCGCCGACCACGCCGGAAGGGCCGCGCGCGCGGCGGCGACAGCACGGTCGACGTCGGCGGGTCCGGCGAGCGCCACGTCGGCGAGGTGCTCCTCGGTCGCGGGGGAGTGCGTCGCGAGGGTGGCGCCGCCCTCCGCCTCGACCCAGGCGCCGCCGATGTGCAGCAGCCCCTCACGGGTCGCGTCGAGCCGCGCGACCACACGGCTCTCCGGCGCCGGCGCGTAGTCCCACGCGGGGGCGCCGAGGTCGATCGGGTAGCGGGACACGGTGGCTCCGTCGGCCTGGGATCGGGTCGGGTCGGTCGGGTCGGTCGGGTCGGTCGGGTCAGTCCAGCGTGACGCGGTCGGCGCTGCCGTACACGCCGGTCACGAGCTTCTGGCGCTGCATGAGCAGGTCGGTGAGCAGGCCCGACGCGCCGATGCGGTAGCGGTCCGGTGTGAGCCAGTCCGCTCCGAGCGTCTCGTTGACGAGCACGAGGTGGCGCAGGGCGTCCTTCGTGGTGCGGATGCCGCCGGCGACCTTCACTCCGCGTGCGTCGCCGGTGATGAGGTGGAAGTCGCGCACGGCCTCGAGCATGACGAGCGCGACGGGGTGGGTGGCGGCCGGGGAGACCTTGCCCGTCGACGTCTTGATGACGTCGGCTCCGGCGATGAGCGCGAGCCACGACGCACGACGCACGTTGTCGTAGGTGGCGGGCTCGCCCGTCTCCAGGATGACCTTCAGGTGCGCGTCGCCGCACACCTCCTTGACGGCGCGGATCTCGTCGCGCACGGCTCCGTAGCGTCCGGAGAGGAAGGCGCCTCGGTCGATGACCATGTCGATCTCGTGCGCACCGGCGGCGACGGCGTCGCGCGTGTCCGCGAGCTTGACGTCGAGGGACGCACGGCCGGAGGGGAACGCGGTCGCGACCGCCGCGACCCGGACGTCGCTTCCCTCGAGCGCCTCCACGGCGGTGGCGACGAGGTCGGGGTAGACGCACACGGCGGCGACGTGCGGGACGGTGGGATCGGACGGGTCGGGGCGGAGCGCACGGGCGCACAGCGAGCGCACGCGGGCGGGCGTGTCGGCGCCCTCGAGGGTCGTCAGGTCCATCGTCGCGATGGCCAGGTCGATGAGGGCCCGCTTCGTCCCCTGCTTGAGGGACCGTGTGGCGAGGTCGGCAGCCCGCTTCTCGAGCCCGATGCGGTCGACGCCCGGGAGGCCTCGGAGCAGGCCCGCGAGCGACGTCTCGCCCGCGCCGAGCTCGCGCGGGTCACCCGCGAGGTCGGGGAGGACGAGGGGTGTGGTGCTCACGCGGGGCTCCGTCGCCGCTGCTACGGACCCCGGGAGGGACCCGACGGGCCAGTTCGGGACCCGTCCGGCGCACTCCCGATGCTACCCCCGGGGACCCCGCGGGCGTCCGGAGAGGGCCAGCTGCCGGCTGAGCGCGACGAGCCGGCCGTCGGCGTCCCAGAGGTCACCGTCCTCCTCGAAGTACCCGTCGGTGAGTGCGCGCGTGGCGAACCGTGTGGCGAGCCAGCCGGGGGCCGGCCGTGCGCGCACGTGGACGGTGAGCTCGATGGTGGGAGCCCAGGTCGTGGCAGCACCGAGGTCGAACACGGCTGGCGGGTACGCATCGGCGACGAAGAGCAGCCCGAGCACGTCCATCGCCGCGCCGTCCGACCAGCGGCACCACCCACCGTGGATGCCCTCGCCGGAGGGGCGCCCCCGGACCCAGCCGGTCGTCGCTGCGGGCATGCGGTGCTCGAGACGCTGGAAGATCTCGGGGACGTCGACACCCTCGATGTCCGAAGGTGCGGAACGCATCGTCGCGACGTCGGGCCAGGGCGGAGGTTCCCGCAGCACGCGCGTCGGGCCGTCGGCTCGGGCGAGGTCCGAGAACGTCCCGAGGAGCCGCACGCACTCGCGGCCGTCCTGGACGATGCGGGCGGCGACGGTGCGGTGTCGGCCACCCTCGCGCACCAGCTCGGTGTGGACCTCCATCGGGCCGATGAGGGGAGGGGCGAGGAAGTGTGCCGTCAGGGTCACCGGGTCGGGGCGATCGGCGCGCTCCGCCATCGCGCGCGCTCCGATCGCCATCAGGTAGCCGCCGTTCGGTGCGGCGCCGGCGGTGACGTGCCAGCCCGGCCGGCAGGCGGTGTCGAAGCGGTCGGTGTCGCGGCGCTCGACGGCCGTGTCGGCGGCGAAGCGGCCGCCCGCATCCTCGGTGCCGTCCACCGCGTCCTCCTGCTGCTCCTCCGGGGGCGGAGGCGCGACGGCTAGCATCCTAGGAGCGGGCCGGACGCCCTCCGCGGACCCGCGGGCACCCTCGCGTGTCCCACAGGCGCCCGGCGACCCCCGACCTCCCGACCTCCCTACGAGCGAGCCCCCCGTGACCGACGACGCCCCCACGAGCAGCGACACGAGCAGCGACCACGGCGCCACCGCGCCGACGGTCGAAGCGACCCTGCCGACCATCGTCGAGCTGTGCAAGAGCCGAGGGATCATCTTCCCGTCCTCGGAGATCTACGGCGGCTTCCGCTCGACGTGGGACTACGGGCCGCTCGGCGTCGAGCTGAAGGAGAACGTCAAGCGGCAGTGGTGGCGCTCGATGGTGCAACTGCGTGACGACGTCGTCGGGCTCGACGCGTCCATCCTCATGCACCCGAAGGTGTGGGAGGCGTCGGGGCACCTCGCGAACTTCTCCGACCCGCTCGTCGAGTGCACGCGCTGCCACAAGCGCTTCCGTGCCGACCACCTCGAGGAGGCGATCGCCGCGGGGGAGCTCGCGTCGATGGTCTGCCCGGAGTGCGGCGGCTCGCTCACCGACCCGCGCAACTTCAACCTGATGTTCAAGACCCACGCGGGTCCCGTCGACGACGACGGTGCGGTCGTGTGGCTGCGGCCCGAGACCGCGCAGGGGATGTTCGTCGACTTCGCGACCATCCAGCGCACGAGCCGGCGCAAGGTCCCGTTCGGCATCGCCCAGATGGGGAAGTCGTTCCGCAACGAGATCACCCCCGGCCACTTCGTGTTCCGCACGCGCGAGTTCGAGCAGATGGAGATGGAGTTCTTCGTCGTGCCCGGCACGGACGAGGAGTGGCACCAGTACTGGATCGACGCGCGACGCGCGTGGTACGAGGACCTCGGTATCCGCAGCGAGAACATCCGCGTCCGGGAGCACGCCGCGGACGAGCTCTCGCACTACGCGAAGCGCACCGTCGACCTCGAGTTCTACTTCCCGGACCCGTCGATGGGCTGGTCGGAGCTCGAGGGCATCGCGAACCGCACGGACTTCGACCTCAAGGCGCACGAGGCCGCGAGCGGTCAGGACCTGAGCTACTTCGACCAGGCGTCGAACGAGCGCTACCACCCCTACGTGATCGAGCCTGCTGCCGGCGCGACCCGTGCGACGCTCGCGTTCCTCTACGACGCCTACCGCGTCGAGCAGGCCCCCGACGCCGACGGGAAGATGCAGGAGCGCGTGGTGCTGAAGCTCGACCCGCGGCTCGCGCCCTACCAGGTGGCGGTGCTCCCGCTGTCGAAGAAGCCGGAGCTGTCGGCGGTGTCGCGCGAGATCTTCGACCTCCTGAAGGTGGACCACATGGTCGAGTACGACGAGACGCAGTCGATCGGGCGGCGCTACCGGCGCCAGGACGAGATCGGCACGCCGGCCTGCGTCACCGTCGACTTCGAGACGCTCGAGGACCGGGCCGTGACCGTCCGTGACCGCGACACGATGGCCCAGGAGCGGGTCTCCATCGACCGCCTGCCCGGCTACCTCGCTGAGCGCCTACCGCGCCGCTGAGCGGACCTCGTCCTCGAGGCGGCGCAGGCGCGCCTCGACGGCCTCGAGGCCGCGCAGCAGCGTCCCCGTCGCGGCGAGCAGCGCCGCCACGCCGAGCGTCGTCGTGAGGACGAGCGCGGCCTGGACGGCCTCGCCGGACCGCAGCGCCAGCGTGGCGGCGCCAGCACCGACGAGGGCGACGACGTACGCCATCAGCGTCGCGGCCCTGGCCGCGACGGACGTCGGTCGGGTGTCCGTCTGCATCCCGGGAGCGTAGGCTGCCGGCATGGGTACGGACAGCGCGCAGACACGGTCAGGGGCCGAGCGGAGCGTCCCGACGCTGCGTCTCCTCGAGGGGCGGGTCGTGACCGCCGCATGGGGCGCACCTGAGCTGCTCGAGCCGTACGGCGACGTGCATGCCGGTGGCGATGACCGACCTGCGGCCGAGGTCTGGTTCGGCGCCCACCCCCGCAACCCCTCCACCGTCGTCGACGCGGACGGACGACGTCCGGCGACGGAGCTCGCTCCCGGCGAGGTGCCCGACCTCCTCCTGAAGCTCCTCGCGGCGGGCGGCCCGCTGTCGATCCAGGTCCATCCCGACGACGCGACCGCGCGCCGTGGCTTCGCGCGCGAGGAGGCGGACGGCGTCGCGCTCGACGCCACCGAGCGTTGCTTCGTCGACCCGTCGGGCAAGCCCGAGCTGGTGCGCGCGGTCACCCCGATGCGCGTCCTGTGCGGGCTGCGCAGCGCCGCGTCGTCGCGTCGGCTCCTCTCGCTCCTGGCACCCACGGGCATCGATGCGCTGGTCGAGGTGCTCGGCCATGGGGACACGGCCCTCGCCGAAGCCATCGCGCACGTCCTGCGGGCCGACGCCGTGAGCGTCGCGGTGATGCTCGCCGCTGTCGCTGACGGAGCGCACGAGGTCGTCCGCAGGGCGGAGCAGGAGGGTCCGGACGGTGCGGGGCCGGCAGCCGATCTGCTGCGGCTCGCCCGGCTGGCGCTCGACCTGCAGGCGCGCTTCCCCGGCGACGCGGGCACCCTCGTGGCACTGCTGCTCGAGGACGCCGACCTCGCCCCGGGTGAGACGATCTTCGTGGCCCCGGGGACACCGCACGCCTACCTCCACGGGCTCGGCGTCGAGGTCATGGCGTCGTCCGACAACGTGCTCCGTGGCGGCATGACCGAGAAGGCCGTCGACGTCGAGGCGTTCCTCGGACTGCTCGACACGACGGCGGTCGGCGTGCCCCGTGTCGGCCGGCTGCCCCGACGCTCCGACGGCACCGGATGGCACCGCACGATCATCCCCTCGGACGCCTTCCTCGTCGATGAGGCACGTGTCGAGGTGCGCCTCGTCGTGGAGCGGTCCGGGACGGGCGTCGGACTGCTGCTGTGCCTCGACGGTCGGGTCGCGGTCGTCGCGTCGGACGGGAGCGCCGTCGCGCTCGGTCCGGGTGGGGCAGCGCTCATCTCGCCGGGCTCGGGCGACGTCGTGGTCGAGGGGTCGGGGACCGTCGTCCACGCAGCACCCGGCGCGTCGCGGGCCGCGTCGGACGCTCAGCCGGCGGGCTGACCGGACCAGCGGCGGAAGCGCGCGAGCGTCGATGCGTCGGCGTCATCGACCACGCGGAGACGCGGGCGGGGCTCCGCGGGGGCGAGCACGACCGTGCGCTCGACGACGCGCGGTCCGCGGCGGAGCGTCAGCCGCACCGACGCCCCCGGGCCATGGCGGCGCAGGACCGTCGGCAGCTCCTCGTGCGTGAGCGTCTCGCCGTCCACGGCGACGAGCTCGTCGCCACCGCTCACCCCGGCCAGCCAGGCCGGGCCGTCGCGCAGCACGGACCGGAGCAGGATGCGTCCGCTCCCTCCCTGCACCAGCGCTCCGAGCTGCGGCGTCGGGTCCTCCGTGTCGAGGCTCTGCTCGAGGCCCACGGCGTGGAGGTCGTCGGACGGGTCGGGGACGCACGGGACGGTCGTCAGCCGCTCGGCGAGCGCTGCGACGGTGTCGCCGCCGGCACGGGCGAGCGCGTCGAGGACGTCCTGCTCGGTGTAGCCACGGGGCCGGCCGGCGGCGTCGGGTCCGTGGCGGCGCCAGAGGTCGCGCAGCACGGCGTCGAGCCCATCACCATCCGGGTCGAGCGCACGGAGCCGGAGATCGAGCGTGAACGCGGCCAGCGCCCCGTGCCCGTAGTAGTCCGTCCCGGCGTTCGGGGTGTTCTCGTCGCGGCGGTAGAACTTCGTCCACGCCGTGCGCGACGCGTCGTGCAGCGACTGCATGCGTGCACCCGGCAGGCCATCGACGGCGTCGCGCAGCCGGTCGAGCGCGGTGAGCAGCTCCGAGGTCCCCCACAGCCCCGCCCGCGAGGGGAGCAGCCGGTCGTAGTACGACGTCCAACCCTCCGCGATCCAGAGCGAGGGCGTGAGCACCGGGACGTCCAGCGGCGGCTCGACGAGCGCCTCGGGCATCAGCCGGCGCACGTTCCAGAGGTGGAAGTGCTCGTGGGCGAGCAGGCTCTGGAGGCGCCGGCGGCGCTCCGGCTCCGTGGTGGCGTGCGGCGGGAAGGCGACCACGCAGCCGTCACGATGCTCGAGGCCACCGCCCTCCCCGTCGATCGCGAGCACCGTGTAGCGCGAGGCGGGCAGCTCGCCGTCGAACAGGGCCGTCGCCGTGTGCGCGAGGCGTCCGAGGTCGTCGGTCAGTCCCCGCACGTCGACGCCGTCGCCGTGTCCGGCCCACACCACCCGGTGCTCGACACCGTGCACGTCCACGGCGGACGTCCGCAGCGGCCCGACCGCGAACGCCGCGTCGACGAGGTGGTCGTGGTCGTCGGCGACGTAGGGGCCGTCGCCCTCGCCGGGGAGCAGCGAGGCGACGTCGTGCTCGTTGGTGATGCCGGTGAGGTGGACGTGGTGCGGCCGGCCACGTGCCGGCTCGAGGCACGGGAAGGTCGCCGCGCCGACGAGCAGCGCGTGGTGGTCGTCGACATGGTTGGTGCGCACCGACGCGTCGAACGCGTACCACTCGAGCTCGACGACGAGCTCGCCGCTGACCGCCGGCACCTGCCAGGCCGACACGCCGTCGGGCACGAGCGTCACGGCCGCACCGCCCGCGTCCGAAGCGCTGACCTGCTGGAGGTGGTGGACGTAGTCACGGACCACGTAGCTGCCGGGTGTCCACGTGGGGACGGTCAGGCGGCCACCGGCGACGGCGAGGTCGGCCGGGACACGCATCGTCACGCGGACGAGATGCTGGTCCCTGCCGGAGAGGTCCACGAGGTAGGTGACCGGTCCGGCCGGCTGGGGCTGCGTCTCCGGCATGGCTGCTCCACAGGGCTCGGGGGCTCGAGGGCTCGGGGCTCGAGGGAGGCTAGCCACGTGACGGCTACCTTCCGCTGACCGCCGGGCTCGCGTGACGGCGGGCGCCGCTGCACGGCCGACCAGGAGCCACCATGCCGAACCTCCCCCTCGCCGATCGCCACGAGACGGTCCTGCCGCCCGTCGCGGACGCGCTCCGGGATGCGTACCGGTCGGCGCTGACGCTCGACGCAGGGGCACGCAAGGTCGCGATCGGCGAGCTGGTCGCGGGGGAGCCGACCTTCATCGAGGGCTGGGCGGCGCTGGCGACGCTCGGCGCCGAGCCGATCGAGCGTTACGCCTACGCACGCGTCGGCTACCACCGTGGGCTCGACGCGCTGCGCGCGAACGGATGGGGTGGGAGCGGGATCGTGCGCTGGTCGCAGGCGTCGAACCGTCCCTTCCTGACCTGCCTCGTGCGCCTGCGGGAGGCCGCCCGGGAGATCGGCGAGGCCGCGGAGGTCACGCGCATCGACACGTTCCTGCGCGACCTCGACCCGGACTGGAGCGACGAGAACCTCCCCGTCTGAGCGGAGGGCTGGAGGACGGGTGGCCGGGCGCATCCTCAAGGAGGACATCGACGCGCTGCGTCAGCAGGCGGACATCGTCGCGGTCATCGGGGACTACACGACGCTGCGTCGCGGGGGACGCTCGTTCAAGGGGCTCTGTCCGTTCCACACCGAGCGCACGCCCTCGTTCACCTGCACGCCCGAGGGGAACTACTTCCACTGCTTCGGATGCGGCGCGAGCGGTGACATCTACGACTTCCTGCAGCGGGTCGAGGGGATGGACTTCCCCGAGGCGGTCGAGACGCTCGCGCGGCGGACCGGCTTCCCGCTCCGCTACGAGCAGCTGTCCAACCGCGAGCGCCGCGCGATCGGGGAGCGGTCCCGGCTGGTCGCGGTCTCCCACCTCGCCCGCGACCACTTCGTCCGGCGGCTCCTCGGCGACGAGGGTGTCGCTGCCCGCGAGTACCTGAAGGGGCGCGGCTTCGGTCGCGCCGAGGCCGACGCGTTCGAGCTCGGCTTCGCACCCGAGGCGTGGGACGACCTCAGCCGGGCGCTCGTCGCCGACGGGGTCGAACCGGAGGACCTGATCGCCATCGGGGTGAGCGTGCGCAACGACCGTGGTGGCCTGCGCGACCGCTTCCGGGGGCGGGTCATCTTCCCGATCCAGGACCCGGGCGGGGACGTCATCGGTTTCGGGGGGCGGGTGCTGCCCGGCATCGACTTCGGGGACTTCGAGCCGCCGAAGTACCTCAACTCCCCGGAGACGTCGCTCTACCGCAAGTCCCGCGTGCTGTACGGCGTCCCGCAGGCCCGCTCGGAGATCGTCGCGCGTGACCAGGTCCTCATCTGCGAGGGCTACACCGACGTCATCGCGCTGCACCAGGCCGGCTTCGCGAACGCGGTGGCGACCTGCGGGACCGCCGTCGGCGTCGAGCACCTGCGTGCGCTGGCGCGCTACACGCGGCGCGTCGTGCTCGCGTTCGACGCGGACCGCGCTGGCATCCAGGCGGCGGAGCGCGCATGGGAGGCCGTGCGCGAGCTCACCTCCACGGGCACGACGGCGCTCGAGCTGTCCGTGCTGCCGCTGCCCGACGGGAAGGACCCTGCCGACCTCGCGCGGGAGGTCGGCGCCGACGGGATGCGCGAGGCCGTCGCCGGTGCACGGCCCGTCGTCCCCTTCCTCATCGCGTCGCGGCTCGAGCAGGCCGACCTCGACACCGAGCAGGGACGGGTCGCAGCGCTGCGCGAGGCGCTGACGGTGCTCGGGCGCGAGGCCGATCCGGAGCTGAGGCGTGCATGGGCGCGCAGCGAGGTCGCCCGGCCGCTCGGGATCGCCTACGACCTCGTCGCGGCGACGGCCGCGCGTCAGGGTGTCGTGCTCGACACCGTCGCGGGGGTGGCCTCGACGCGTGCGGCGCGTCCCACGCGACGGGAGGCGGTGCCAGCCCCCGACGCGGCGGTCGTCGACGCGCGGCTCGAGCGCGCCGTGCTCCGGGTGGTCCTGCAGGATCCGGCGCTCCTGCCCGAAGCGGCATGGTCGCTCGGAGCGGAGAGCTTCCGTCACCCCTCCGCCGCGGCCGTGTGGCGTGCGGTCGCCGCCGCGGGTGGTCCCGGTGTCACGACCGACGCGGTCCTCGACGCCGCGGAGGACGACATGGTCCGCGACGTGGTGCGCGGGCTCCTGCTCGAGGAGGATCCGGCGGCATCGGCCGGCGAGCCCGAGCTGCGGCGGCGTGCCGCTACGGACCTCGTGAACAGGATGGTCGCCCGCGACCTCGTGGCCCAGGAGCAGGAGCTCCGGGAGCGTCTCGCCACGGTCGATGCGGCAGGGGACCCGGGCGGCATGCTGGCGCTGCAGCGCGAGCTGCAGGACCTCGCCGCCCGACGTCGTGCGCTGCGCGACGAGGGCGAGGCCTGAGGGAGCCACCGGTCGGCGTGTCGCACCCGGGACGTACGGTGCGGGCATGGAGACGACGACACGGATCCCCACGCGAGGAGCGCCGACCTCGGCGGAGCGCCGGCTCGCCGTGGCTCAGCCGCAGGCTCTCCCGCTCCCGTTCGACGACGGGGCGGATGAGGCGGTCCCGTTCGTGCTGACCGCCGCCGCGCACCGTGAGGTCCTCGGGCGCGACGCCCCGCCGCTCGTCGCGGTCGGTGGGTCCGGCCAGCCGTCGTCGGGTCAGCCGTCGTCCGGTCAGCCGTCGTCGGTCGGGTCCGGGAAGGCGGAGGCCCCCGGCGACGGGAGGTCCGGCGAGGAGGTCGTCGACACGCGCCGGGTCCAGGCACGCGCGCTGCTGCGCTCCGGCATGCCGGTCCCGACGATCGCCGCAGCCCTCGGTACGGACGCCGCGACGGTCGAGGGGTGGACGGCCGACCTCGTCGACGAGCTCGCCCGGCGCCGTCGTCGGACGCGGGCGCGTCCGCTGCGATCCGCGCCAGG
>SKII01000168.1 GCA_007116505.1 Nitriliruptoraceae bacterium | reverse complement strand
CGCCGACCAGCGGGCGCAGCGGGCCGGGGATCCTCCGGAGCGCACCGCTGAGCGGGCCGCCGCGGGCGCCCATCAGCCGACCGCCGCTGCGAGCCCGGCGACGAGCCCGTCGACGTCGTCGTCGAGCCCGTCGAGCACGGTCCGTGCCCGCTCCTGGCGAAGGCGCAGCTTGTTGCCGGCATAGGCGGCGGTAGGGAGCGCGGCGAGCGCGGTGAGGCGCTCCTCGGCCCGGGCGAGGACCTCGTCGGGCGGAGCCAGCTCGTCGGCCATCGCGACGTCGACGGCGTCCTCCGCGCTCAGGCGGCGCCCCTCGAGCAGGAGACGGTCGAGCGCACGCGGTGCGAGGCGGGCCGCGGCCAGCTCGATGCCGAAGCGCGGGATCTGCATGCCGTTGACCGTCTCGTTCAGTCCCCACGCTCCTCCCTCGGCCGCGACCGTGTGGTCGCCGGCCATCGCGAGCATGGTGCCGGCGGCGATGGCGTGGCCCGTCGCGGCGACGACGACGGGCCGCGGGTGCGTCCAGACGCGGACGAGCATGCGGCCGCACGCGCGCAGCAGCACGCCGATGTCCTCGGGGCTGCTCGTCATCATCCAGCGCAGGTCGAGGCCGGCGCTGAACATCCCCTCGCGGCCGCGGAGCAGCACGGGTGCGTCCGGGTGCGCGTCGAGCGCCGTCACGAGGTCGTCGCAGACCTCGGGGCGCAGCACGTTGGGGCCGGCGTCGTCGAGCGTGACCTCGAGCATGCCGTCCCCGCGCAGCAACGCGGTGACGGTCGCGCCCGCAGCTGTGGTCCCGGACATCGCGGCCTCCTCCCCGCAGGGAGGGTAGGCCTCAGATGAGCAGCCGTGCGCTCGGTCGTGGAGGGGCCGGCTCGTAGCTCGCCCATGCCGCGGCGAGGCGTGCCACCGCCTCCCGGAGGCGGTCGGGCGGCTCGACGAACGCGACGCGCAGCGCCCGCCGGTTGCCGTCGTCGACGGACAGCGCCGGGCCCGGGACGACGGCGACGCGGTGCGCGAGGGCGAGCTCGGCGAACTCCTCCGCGTTCCCCGACGGCAGGTGCGCCCAGACGGACAGACCTCCCTCGGGGCTGCGGAGCTGCCAGTCAGGCAGCTGGCTGCGCAGCGCCGTGACGAGCGCGTCCCTGCGTGGGCGCAGCTGCGCGATGCGCTCGGTGCGCACCTCGTCGATCCGTGCGAGCAGCTGCACCGTGAGGAGCTGGTCGAGCAGCGGCGAGCCGAGGTCCGCCACGGTCTTCGTCGCGAGCATCCGGACGCCCCAGTCCGGTGGCGTATGCACCCAGCCGGTGCGGAGCCCGGCCCAGAACAGCTTCGCGGTCGAGCCGATAGTGAGGACGGTCGCGTCCGGCGCGATCGACCCGATCGACGGCGGCAGCCCTGTCCCGTCGAGGTCGAGCTCCGCCATCGACTGGTCCTCGATGACGATGATGCCGGTGCGCTCGGCGATGCGGGCGACCTGCTCGCGCCGGTCCATGGGCAGCACGGTCCCCGTCGGGTTGTGGAAGTCGGGGGAGAGGTAGACGAGGCGTGCGCCGCTGCGCAGCACGATGTCCTCGAGCTGGTCGGTCCGCGCACCGTGCTCGTCGAGCGGCAGCGGGATCGCCCGCGCGCCGAAGCGACGGAACACGTCGAGTGCGCCGGGGAACGTCGGGGACTCGATGACGACGCTGTCACCAGGCTGGACCGTCTGGCGGGCGATGAGCGAGATCGCCTGGTGGGCGCCGGTCGTGATGACGATGCGGTCCGCGTCGGTGTGGATCCCTCGGGTCCCCATCCGGTCGGCGACGGCCTGACGCAGCGCGACGAGCCCGTGCGGGAGGTAGCCGTGATGGGATAGCAGCTCGTCGAGGTCATCCCCGTGCGGGCCGGCGATGACCTCACGCACGGCACGCGTCGCGGGGAGCGCGGCCACCGACAGGTCGATGGTGTCCTCGGGGAGGCTGGCCGCGCCGGCGCTCGCACGTCCGACCTGGCCGTCGGCGGCGAGGAAGAGCCGGCCGGTCGAGACCGCGTCGACGCGCTCCGGGGCGGGGTCGGGTCGGCGGACCCACGTGCCGGAGCCGCGCCGGCTGTCCAGCCAGCCCTCGTTCTTCAGCCGCTCGTAGGCCGTGACGACGGTGGAGCGGCTCACGGACAGGGCACGGGCGAGGGACCGCTCGGCCGGCAGGACGGTCCCCAAGGGGACGTCACCGCGGTCCACGAGGCGCTTCAGCCCGTCGGAGATGCGCAGGTAGAGGGGACCGTCGGCGGTCGCGCCGAGCTCATCGGCGAGCAGTGCAGCGAGCCTCGGTCCACTCTCTCGGATTGGCCGGTCCAATGTCTATCCACCTGTCGGGCCGGAACGGCTTGCATCGGCCGTCGGAGAGGATACGCTGTCCCCATCGCTCAGGTGGACTCCGGTCGGACCGGTCCAATCGGACCAGACCGCGGAGACCTGGACGACCGTCGCGGCTGATGCTCCCCCCCGAGCCGGACCGCGGCGACAACTGAACCGCGGCGCTCAACGACCCTCTCCCAGGTCGAGCGACGCGGCGCTCGGGAAGGATCGGCCTCCCAACGACGGTTCTCCCACCGTCGACGCGCGACCCCCCTCGCGTTCATGGCTGAAGCCCCCGAGCCCAGACGACGTCCCCCCGGTGCATGCACCGGGGGGACGCGTCGTCCTGGGACGTGGGGTGGACGTGGGGTGGACGTGGGGTGG
>SKII01000030.1 GCA_007116505.1 Nitriliruptoraceae bacterium | reverse complement strand
GGGACCACAGGGACCACAGGGAGGACAGGCATGAGCGCCGAGGCACCCACCGTCGAGGGCATCACGCTGACCGAGTCGGCTGCGGAGAAGGTCCGCGGCTTCCTCGCCGACCAGCAGGACGTCGACGGGATCGCCCTGCGCGTCGCCGTCCAGGCCGGTGGCTGCGCCGGTTTCCGCTACGCCCTCTTCTTCGACGACCGTGACCTCGACGGCGACGTCATCGAGTCGCAGCACGGTGTCACGCTGCGCATCGACAAGATGTCGTCCGCCTACCTCTCCGGTGCGGTCATCGACTGGAAGGAGTCGCTCGAGGCGTCGGGCTTCTCCATCGAGAACCCCAACTCCTCGGGCTCGTGCGCCTGCGGGGAGAGCGCGACCTTCTGAGCGCTCCGGGGCGGGTCGCGGCCCCCGCACGCAACGGTCCGCTCCTCGTCCTGTCAGGGGCCGTCCTGTGGGGGACCGCGGGAGCGTCCCAGCAGCTCCTCGGTGACGCCGTCCCGCCGTTCGTGGTCGGGTCGCTGCGCACGGTGCTCGGTGGTGCGGCGCTCGTCGCCGTCGCGCTCCTCGCTCGTCGTCATGCCCCCACCGGGATCGACGTCCCGGTCGCCCTGATGCCGCGCCGGCACGCACGGGCGATGCTGCTGCTCGCAGGTGTGTGCATCGCCGCCTACCAGGTGGCCTTCTTCATCGGGGTCCGCTCGCTCGGCATCGCGGTCGGGACGATCCTCGCGATCGGTGCCGCCCCGTTCTTCGCCGGTGCAGCAGCCGCGCTCGCCGGGCAGGGGCGTGCGACGCGGAGATGGCTGCTGCATACAGGCCTCGCCGTCCTCGGGCTCGTGCTGCTCGTCCGTCCGAGCGGCGAGGTCCCGCTCTCCGTCCCCGGTCTCGTCGCGGCGCTCCTCGCCGGGCTCTCGTTCGGCGTGTTCACCGTGCTGACGAAGGGGCTCCTCGCGAGAGGTGTCCCGCGCATCGATGCGGTCGCCATGCCGTTCGGGATCGCGGCGGTGCTCCTCCTCCCTGTCCTCGCGATCGGCCTCCGCGCTGCGGAGGGGGCGGGAGAGCTGCTGCGCCCCGCGGGGATCATGGTCGTCCTCTGGCTCGCACTCGGCGCGACGGCGGCCGGCTACGTGCTGTTCATCGCCGGGCTGCGCGGCGTGACCGCCGTCGTGGGTACGACCCTCGTGCTCGCGGAGCCCCTCACGGCGGCGCTCCTCGGCGTGCTGGTGTTCGCCGAACGGCTCGACGCGGTCGCCACCACCGGGGCGCTCCTCGTCGCCGCCGCGCTGGTGCTCACGGCTGCACGGCCAGGGGCCGTGGTCGCGCGGTAGCGTGCGCATATCAGGTCGCGTCCGGATGCGGCCCCGGCTCCAGGAGAGCGTGCATGCGCGTCCTCGTCGTCTCCGCCGATCCCGCAGAGCGCCTGCGTGCATCCTCGGCGCTCGAGGCCACCGACACGGTCGTCGAGGCCGGAGGGGTCGACGAGGCGCGGCGGCTCGTCCTCGACCCTGCGGCGCCGTTCGACGTCCTCGTCGTCGACGGGGACCTCCAGCCGCGCGGCGGCTACGCCTTCCTCTACGAGCTGCGCGCGCACGCCGACCTGACGGGCTGGGCCGCTCCGCCCTCCGTCGTGCTCGCCTCCCGCTCGGCCGACGTCTGGCTCGCCGGCTGGTCGGGGGCCAGCGAGCTGTTCCTCAAGCCGGTGGACCCCTTCGAGGTCGCCGCCTGCGTGCGCGCGCTCCCTGGCACCGAGCTCCCGCCCTACGGGGACGCGGGGTCCGCACGGGCGCAGGTCGACACGGCCCTCCGTCGCAGCGGACGGTGAGCACGGACGCCTCGCAGCTGCTCGGCGAGCTCGTCGCCGGGCATGACCTCAGCGAGGACGCCGCGTACGGGCTGATGGGTGCGCTGATGTCCGGCGACGTCGACCCCGCGCTCATCGGTGCGCTGCTCGCCGCGCTGCGTGCGAAGGGCGAGTCCGCGGCGGAGGTCGCGGGACTCGTCCGCGGCATGATCGATGCGGCGACACCGCTCGTGCTCGACCGCGAGGTCGCGGAGCGTGCCGTCGACACCTGCGGGACCGGGGGGGACGGCGCCGGCACGATCAACGTGTCGACCATCGCCGCGCTCGTGGTCGCAGCCGCCGGGGTGCCCGTCGTGAAGCACGGCAACCGCGCCGCATCGAGCCGTGCGGGTAGCGCCGATCTCCTCGAGGCGTGGGGGGTCGCGATCGACCTCGGGCCCGAGGGCGCGGCCGCCGTGCTCGGCGAGGCCGGCATCACGTTCCTGTTCGCTCGGCGCTACCACCCCGCGATGCGGCACGTCGCTCCCGTCCGCAGCGCGCTCGGGATGCGCACCGTGTTCAACCTGCTCGGGCCGCTCTCCAACCCTGCGCGCGTGCGCCGTCAGGTCGTCGGGGTGCCCGACGAGGACGTCGGGGGGCTCGTCGCGGGCACCCTCGCGCGCCTCGGGCATGCGCGTGCGCTCGTCGTCCATGGTGGGGACGGACTCGACGAGCTCACGACGACGACGACGAGCAGCGTGTGGGAGGTCCGGGACGGGACGGTCGAGCGGTGGACGCTGGACCCGTCACGGCTCGCGCTCGCACCTGCGACGCTCGACGACCTCCGAGGTGGCGACGTGGAGCGCAACCGCGAGCTCGCCGACGCCATCCTCGACGGCGAGGTGGGCGCCCGCAGCGACCTCGTGGCGCTCAACGCCGCCGCGGCGCTGCTCGTCGCCGACGTGGTGCCTGACCTCGCGGCCGGGCTCGAGGTCGCACGCATGCGGCTCGCTGACGGCTCGGCGCGCGCGGTGCGCGACACGTGGGCGGCCGCGTCGCAGCTCGCTGCGGTCGCCGAGCACGGCTGACGAGGTCGGCATGGGTGGGGAGCACACGGTGGAGGAGGGCGACGACCGCTACGCGCCCGAGCGGCTCGACCGGAAGGCGGACGTCGACGCGGCGCACTTCCACGCGCTCGATCTGCGCGTCGGGCGCGTCGTCGCCGCCGAACCGTTCCCGGAGGCGCGCAAGCCCTCGCTGCGCGTGCGGGTCGACTTCGGACCGGTCATCGGCGAGCTCGAGACCAGCGCGCAGGTCACGCGCTACGACCCCGCGACGTTGGTCGGTCGCCTCGTCGTCGGTGCCGTGAACCTGGGCGTGCGGCGCATCGCGGGGCTCGAGAGTGCGTTCCTCCTGCTCGGCGGGCTCCATCCGGACGGCGCGGTGGCGCTCCTCTCGCTCGAGGAGGACCTCGCACCCGGCGCGCCCGTCGCCTGAGCGACCCCGGCCCCGCCCGTCCGTGACGCTGAGCCCGGCCCGAAGCACCTCGGGCGTGCTCCTGTCCGCGGTACGGTCAGGGGCCATCCTCCGGAGGGACGACGATGGCGACCACCGCAGCCGACCTCGCCGCGCTCGGCACGCCGCTGCCCGACGCGCTGCTCGACGACGCCGATGGCATCGAGCACCGGCTCCACGACCTGCTCGGGGACGGCCCGACGGTGCTCGCGTTCCTGTGCAACCACTGCCCCTACGTGCAGCACATCGAGGCGGCGTTCGGTGAGCTCGCCGCCGAGTTCCGGACGAGGGGTGTGACGACCGTCGCCGTCGTCTCCAACGACCCCGTCGGCTACCCGCAGGACGGGCCCGAGGGGATGCGCGAGCAGACCGCGCGGGCCGGATGGTCGTTCCCGTACCTGATCGACCGGGACCATGCGCTCGCGCTCGCGGTCGGTGCGGCCTGCACACCCGACCTGTTCGTCTACGACGCGGCGCGGACGCTCGTGCACCGCGGGGCGTTCGACGCGTCGACGCCCCGCAACGGTGAGGCGCTGACCGGCGCCGACCTGCGGGCGGCGCTCGACGCGGTGCTCGCCGGGACGCCGGTCCCTGAGGGGCTCACGCCGTCACTCGGCTGCGGCATCAAGTGGGCGGAGGGCGCCGCCCCGGCGTGAGGTCGGTCTCCATCGGGACGGCTCGTCGGCGGACCTTCTCGCGCGACAGCACGCCCTCGTCGCCACGGCCGGACCGGTCCGCCGCCCGCAGCTCGGCCCGTACCTCGGCGAGGCGAGCCCCCCCGGCGACCGGCGAGGCGAACGTCCCCTCGGCATGCACCACCACGAGGTCGTCGTGCGCCATCCAGCGCCGCACCAGGTCGGCCTCCTCGCGACCGAGCGGGTCGGTCTCCGCACCGGAGCTCGCCCGGTCGGGTCCGTCCGGGAGGTCCGACGCGCCCGGATCCCCGTCGGCGGTGACCAGCCGGCTGGCCACGAGCCGGCCCCCGTCCAGCGTGATGACCTCCGTCGCGCCGTCCTCGGCACGGCGGCGGGCCAGCACGACACGGGTCCCGGTCAGCAGGTCGTGGTGCCTCCGTGCGTCGAACGCCCGCACCGTCGCCGCGAGCTGCTCGCGGCACTCGGCGGCCCGCTCGTACTCACCCTCGGCGGCGAGCGCGCGCATGCGCGCCGAGAGCGCGTCGAGCAGCAGCGTCGCATCGCGCATCGCGCCGCGCGCCTCCTCGACGACCGCGGCGTAGCCGGCCGGCGTCTGCGTGCCGTCGCACACGGCGTCGCAGCGGTGGAGGTCCTTCAGCATGCACGACGGGTTGTCCTGCGCGCGCCGCAGCCGTGGCCGGCACGGGCGCAGCCGCAGGACCGACTCCATGCCGTCGACGAGGTGATCCGCGACGGAGCGGGGGACCGGGCCGAGGCCGTCCTCGCCGGGAGCCGGTTCGCCACGCACGACCGCGAGACGTGGGAACGGCTCGCGGGTGAGCGTCACGGTGGTGCCCCGGTCGGGACGCGTCGAGCGGTGGTTGTAGCGCGGGCGTGACGCCTGGAGCTCGCGGACCTCGAGGACCGCCGCCTCGATCTCGGTCGCGACGACGGTCCAGGTCACGCGTGAGGTCGCGGCGACCAGGTCCGCGGTCCGGCGGCGCGTGTCGCTGCCGAAGTAGCTGCGCAGCCGGCGGCGCAGGTCGCTGGCCTTCCCGACGTAGAGCACGGTGCCGTCGTCGGCGAGGAAGCGGTAGACGCCGGGGGCGGACGGGGCGTCCGCGATGAGCGCGATGCGGCGATGGCTGCGGTCGCCGGTGGGTCCGCACAGCTCGACGAGGTCCTCGACGCTCGTCGCGCCGTACGCGCTCGCACGCTCGATGAGCGCGTGCAGCACGTGCAGCGTCGCCCGCGCGTCGTTGAGCGCGCGGTGGTCGGGGGAGTCGGGGACCCGGAGGTGCCGGGCGAGCGTGCCGAGCCGGACGTCGCGGACCTCGTCGCGGATGAGGCGACGTGCGAGCACCGCCGTGTCGACGACGCGCGGGCGCAGCCTCGGCAGGCCGAGCCTCGCGGCCGCGGCACGGAGGAAGCCGAGGTCGAAGCGCGCGTTGTGGGCGACGAACACGGCGTCGCCGAGGAAGTCGACGACGGTCGGCAGCACCGTCGCGATGTCCGGCGCCGCGGCGACGTCCGCGTCGGTGATCCCCGTGATCGCGGTCACGGCGGCGGGGATCGGGACACCGGGGTGCACGAACGTCCGCAGCTCGGCGAGCACCTCACCGCCGCGGGCCCGCACCGCACCCACCTCGGTGATGCGGTCCCGGTCGGGCGACAGCCCGGTCGTCTCGAGGTCGAGGACGACGAAGGTGGTGTCGATCAGCGGGGTGTGCGCGTCGAGGCTCAGCTGCGCCGGGGAGGGGCTGGACGTCGGCACGCGACCTCCCCCTGTCCACGTCGTCGGTGCACGTCGCCGGTGCACGTCGGTGCACGTCGCCGGTCCGGGGCGCTCCGTGCGGGGCGTCGGTCCGGGGCGCTCCGAGCGGGAGCGTAACGCCGATGGTCGCGGGGCCCTGCGACACGACGGGCTACCCGTGACGGGTCAGCTCGTCCCGGGAGCGACCGGCCGTCAGCGCCGCTGGCAGCGCGGGCAGTGCGTCGTCCCGCGCTGCGCGACCACGCTCCCGCGGAGCGTCGTGCCGCAGCGTCGGCACGGATCGCCGGCGCGCCCGTACACGTCGAGCTCGGTGAGGTAGCGGCCGCTCTGTCCGTTCACGAGCTGGTAGTCCCGGAAGCTCGTGCCCTCCCGCTCGATGGCTGCGGCGAGGACGTCGCGCACCGCCCCATGCAGCCGTGCCGCCCGTTCCCGTCCGACCCGCCGTGCGTCCGGATGGATGCGGGCCCGCCACAGCGACTCGTCGGCGTAGATGTTGCCGACGCCCGCGACGAGACGCTGGTCGAGCAGCCGCGCCTTCACGCTCGCCCCCGACCTGGCGAGACCGCTCGCGAGGCCTGCGACGGTGAAGGCGTCGGACAGCGGCTCCGGTCCGAGCACGCCGAGCACGGGTGACGCCGCGGCGTGGTCCCCGGGATCGACGACCGTGACGCGACCGAAGCGCCGTGCGTCGCGCAGGACGAGGACGCGGCCGTCGTCGAGGGTGAGTCGTACGCGCACGTGTGTCGGTGCGGGAGGCAGGGCGCCGGCAGGGTCGTCCGCCTCGAGCACGCGCAGGATGCCCGTCATGCCGAGGTGGATGACGAGCTCCGACGGGTGCGTCGGGGCGGCCCCGGTGAGCGGGAGGAGGAGGAACTTCCCTCGGCGGTGCACGTCGGCGATCCGCCCGCCGACGGCCCGGCCTATCGGTCCGAGCCTCCGCGCGGGGTACGGGTCCCGTTCTGCTGCGACGACCGTGCGGCCGGTCACCAGGGGGACCAGCTGACGACGGACGGACTCGACCTCGGGCAGCTCGGGCATGTCCCGAGGCTAGTTGCGCGCCACCGTTACCCTCGGAGCGCCACGCCGACAGGGGGAGCGCGTGATCGGACCGGAGGGGACCACGGCATCCGGTGGGTCGGCGGGTCCGGCCGGGTCCGGCATGCGCGACCGGCGTGAGGACGGACGCCCCGAGCAGGCGCGTCCGCGTGACCGCACGGGTCGTCCGCTGCCCCGAGGGACCACCGGCGTGCCGCTCGTCGAGCCGCTCGAACCGGGCACCGTCGACGAGGCGATCGCCATGGGGGCCGCGCGCTGGGACGAGCGCCGCTACTTCGAGGCCCACGAGCTCCTCGAGGAGGCGTGGAAGCGCGGGCCGGAGTCCGACCGCGACCTGTGGAAGGGCGTCATCCAGGTCGCCGTCGCCGGCGTCCACCTGCAGCGCGGGAACCGCATCGGTGCGCGACGGCTGCTCGACCGTGCCCTCGGTCGCCTCGAGCGTCAACCGGAGCAGCACCGTGGTCTCGACGTGGCGGCCCTGCGGCGCACCGCCACCGCGGCGCGCGACCGCCTGGACGCGGGCGACGTGCCCGAGGCCGACTGGGGGGCGTTCCCGTCCGCGCCCCCGGCAGCGCCCCGTGCGCTGCCGGAGGAGCGGTGAGCCCCGCCGACGCCCCGTCGGGGTCCGACGTCGAGTCGCTCGTGACGCTCGATGCCCGCTCGTGGGCACAGCTGCTCCGTGCGCTCCGACGCGTCGGGACGGTTCCGGAGGGCGTGGCGACCCTGCTCGACCGTCCGACGAGCGAGCTGTCCGGCGCGGCACGCCGCCAGCTGTGCGAGGCCGTGGCCGCGGACCGTGCGCTCGTCGGGCTGCTGGTCGCGGACCGCACCCTCCCCGCGGCCGTCCTCGCTGCGCTCGGAGACCGGCAGGGGTCGGCGGAGGCACCGGAGGGCGCTCCGCAGGGGTCTGCCGAGGCGGAGGCTCGGGAGCGTGCCGACGCTCCTGCCGGAGAGCGTGCCCGGGAGCTGCGGCGCGCCCTCGACGAGGAGCGCCGCCGCAGGGAGGGGGCGGAGGCGCGAGCCGCCGCTGCGGCGGTCCGCTCCGAGGAGCTGACGGACGAGCGCGACCGGCTGCTGGGACGTGTCGATGCGCTCGAGCGGGACCTCGAGGACGTGCGGGGGACGGTCGACCAGGCCGCGGCCCGCGCCGAGCGCAGGTCGGCGTCGCGCATCGGGGCGCTCGAGCGCGACCTCTCCGACGCGAGGCGGACGCTCGAGTCGCTGCGTCAGGACCACGAGCGTGCGCTGGCGGAGCTGACCACCACACGCGCGGAGCTCGCCTCCGCCCGTGCAGCGGCTCCACCCACGGAGCCGTTCCCGGCGGGTGCGGCGAGCGGTGCCGGGCGGCTGCTCACGCTTCCCGAGGCGCTCGTCGAGGGGACGACCGAGGCTGCCCGCTGGCTCGCGGAGCGGGCGGGCCTCATCGTGGTCGACGGCTACAACGTGGCCCTGCTCCTGCGTCCGGGACGTGCGCTCGAGGAGCAGCGCCGCTGGCTCGTCGAGCGCATGCGGCCGCTCGCCGCCCGCCGCGCGGACCGGCCGGTCGTCGTCTTCGACGGGGCCGGCACGTCGGGCAGCATGCGGGGGACCGGCGGGGTGGAGGTCCGGTTCACGTCGGCGGGGACCACCGCGGACGACGAGATCGTCTTCATCGTCGCGGCGACCGACGTGCCGGTGCTGGTCGTCACCGACGACGTGGAGCTCGCAGCCCGCGTCCGTGCGGAGGGCGGGACGACCGTCGGGTCGGTGCATCTGCCCGGCATCGTCGACGGTTGAGCATGTCGCGCCCCCGTGTCGCCTGGGTCACCAACGACCTGCCCCCGCGCAGCGGCGGCATCCAGCAGTTCGTCGCGAGCCTCCTCGAGCGCACCGCTGACACGTCGACGCTCGTGCTCGGACCCGCCGCGCCGTCGGGCAGCGAGGGTGAGGCGCGCGCGTTCGACGCCTCGGGCCCGTGGCGGACCGTCCGCGCGCGTGGGGCGGTCCTGCCGACGCGTGCGACGGCGGACCGGCTCGCGCCGCTCCTCGCCGAGCACCGTCCGGACGTCGTCGTCATCGCCTCCCTGTGGCCGCTCGGTCGGCTCGTCCCGCGCCTGCGGGCGACCGTCGGCGTGCCGGTGCTCGGCATCACCCATGGTGCCGAGGCGGGTCTCGCCGCCGGGCCGCTGCGTCCGCTGCTCCGAGCGATCACCCGCGACGTCGACCGCGTGACGGTCATCAGCGACCACACCTCGCGGGCGATCTCCACGGCGGTCCCCGGCGCGCGCATCTCCCGGCTCGCGCCGGGCGTCGACCCGCAGCGCTTCGCACGGACCGCACCGACGGTCGCGGGCGCGCGTGAGCTCCGGGCGCGCTGGGGCGTGCCCGCAGACGCGCTGGTCGTCGGCTGCGTCGCCCGGCTGGTCGCGCGCAAGGGCCAGGACGTCCTCGTGGAGGTGTGGCCGGAGCTGCGACGCCGTCATCCCGAGGCGCACCTCGTGATCGTCGGCGAGGGACCGCTCGCCCATCGCCTCGGCAGGAGCGTGGACCGTGAGGCCGGGGTCCACGTGGTCGGCGCG
Source organism: Nitriliruptoraceae bacterium (assembly GCA_007116505.1). The sequence goes on along the minus strand of SKII01000030.1, from coordinate 997 downwards.
GTCCGGTGGGACGAGCTGCCGGCCGCCTACGCGGCCCTCGACGTGTTCGCGATGCCCGTCCGGACGCGCCTCGCGGGGCTCGACGTGGAGGGGCTCGGGATCAGCTACCTCGAGGCGCAGGCGTCCGGGATCCCCGTGGTCGCCGGACGTTCTGGGGGTGCGCCGGAGACGGTCGCCGGGCCCGAGGTCGGCACGGTGGTCGACGGCCGTGACCGCGACGGGGTCATCGCCGCCGTCGATCGCTGGCTCGGGGACGATGCGGCGCGCGCACGGGCCGCGGAGCGCGGTCCCGCGCATGCGGCCGACTGGGCGTGGGACGCGGTCGCTGCACGCTTCGACGCGATCGTCGCCGAGCTCGCCGCTGAGCCTCGCCGCTGAGCCTCGCCGCTGAGCCTTCCCGCTGAGCGCTGAGCCCTGAGCCCTGAGCCCTGAGCCTCGCCGCTGGCCGAGCGCTCAGCCGTCGGCCAGCTCCGGGTCCGCGACGACCGCGACGTCGACGACCACGAAGCGGTGGTCCGACAGGCCTGTCGCGACGACGCGGGTGCCGACGACGTCGAGCAGCGGTGGTACGAGCACGTGGTCGATATGCACGCGGGGCGCGACGTCGGGGAACGTCCGCGTCCCGTCGGGCAGCGCACCGCGGAGACCGAGCCCCGCGAGCACCTCGAGCTCCGGGTCCTCCGGCCGCGCGTTCAGGTCGCCGGCGACGACCGTGGGGATGCCGCGCTCGCGGAGCCGTGCGACGAGGGCTGCGACGCCCTGCGCCTGCGGGAGCCGCGTGTCACCCTGGCGGTCCACGTTCGAGAGATGGGTGACGACCACACCCAGCTGCGCGCCGTCGGGCAGCTCGACGACGACGGTCAGCGCGGAGCGTGGGAGCGGGTCACGGCCGCGCGGCAGCATGGTCCGGCGGACCTCCGAGATCGGGAGCCTGGTGAGCAGCGCGTTGCCCCACACCTCGTCGGTCGCGGGTGCGAACACCGGCTCGAGCCCCGTC